>CAYVYD010000012.1:0-21646 GCA_964454415.1 uncultured Hyphomicrobiaceae bacterium
GATCGAAGCCATAGGCAATTTCCCCTATATTCGTAGGGGTCCGCGCGGCCGGGCCGAGGCGCGCGGGGGGCGTGCCGCAGCCGCGTGGTACGGTCCTAATTTGGCCCGAATCCTGGGTGAGAGCCACGTCGTGGCGGCCGCACTTCCCCCCCCGCCGCCGCGGCCGGGGCAGCCGGCCGCAGACGGCAAAGCGAACGACCGAAACGGAGCGTATGAACGACACGGCACATCAAATCGGACGCCGCCGCGCGGCCGCCGCGCGATGCCTCGCGGCGCTCGCCTTGGCCGGTCTCCTCGTCCTCTCCCCCGCCGTCGCCACCCGCGCCCAGGAGGAGACCCTGCAGAGCACCCATGACGACTGGCTCGTCAAATGCGGCAAGCCGCCGGGCTCCAAGGAGCGCATCTGTTGGGTCGAGCAAAAGGTGACGTCCGAGGACCGGCCCAATGTCGGCCTCACCGTGACCTATCTCAAGGCCGCCAAGAAGGGCGATGAAGGCACGCTGCAGGTTCAGGCCCCCCTCGGCGTCATCCTGCCGCGCCACCTCGGCCTCAAGATCGACGGCAAGGACGTCGGCAACGTGCCTTTCCTGCGCTGTTTCGCCAGCGGCTGTTTGGCGCGCGCGCAAGTGCCGGCCGACCTGCTGAACGCGCTCCAGAGCGGCACGACCGCCGTCTTCATCATATTCGACACGCCGGAGGCCGGCATCGGCATTCCGATCTCGCTGAAAGGGTTCTCCCAGGCCGTCGCCGCCCTTAAGTAGCGCCCAAGCAAACCGCGATTGCGCTTGCCGGCGCGAACGCCCATTCCCGCGCCTGGCCCCCAATGCCGCGAAACCGAAAGTCCACAAACGCGCGCTTCGTCACCGGCTCGACCATGCGCCACGTCGTCGTCATGACGGTCACGAGTTCGGTCGGTCTGGTGGCGCTGTTCCTGGTCGACTTCGCCGACATGTATTTCATCTCGCTGCTGGGCGAAATCGAGGTCGCCGCCGCGATCGGCTATGCCGGTTCGGTTCTGTTCTTCAACGTCTCGATCGGCATCGGCCTGGCGATTGCCGCCTCGGCGCTGGTCGCCCGCGCGATCGGCGCCGGCGACGAGGCCCGCGCCAGGCGTCTGTGCACCAATTCGCTAATCTATGCGGCAGCTCTGGCGAGCGTGCTGGGCGTCGCGCTGTGGCTGCTGATCCCCGAGATCCTAGCCCTGCTGGGCGCCACCGGGCGGGCCGCCGCGCTAGCGACCAGCTATTTGCGGATCATCGTTCCCACCATGCCGGCGCTGGCGCTCGGCATATGCGGCGGCGCCATTCTGCGCGCGCTCGGCGATCCCAAGCGCTCGATGTACGTGACGCTCTCGGGCGGCGCCATCAACGCGGTGCTCGATCCGATCCTGATCTTCGGCCTCGGCCTCGGCCTCGACGGCGCGGCGATCTCCTCCGTCGCCGCCCGCCTCGCGGTGATGGGCGTCGGCCTCTATGGCGTGCTGCGCGTCCACCACATGGTTGACCGGCCCGACTGCGCCGCGCTGCTGGCCGACATCCCGGTCATCACCGCAATCGCCCTGCCGGCCATTTTGACCAATGTGGCGACTCCCGTCGGCAACGCCTACGTGACCGCGGTGATCGCCGATTTCGGCGACGGGCCGGTGGCCGGCTGGGCCGTGGTCGGACGCATCATCCCGGTTGCCTTCGGCGTGGTGTTCGCGCTTTCCGGCGCGGTCGGGCCGATCCTGGGGCAGAACCTGGGCGCCCACCGCTACGACCGCTTGCGCCAGAGCCTGTCGGATTCGCTGCTATTCACCCTCCTCTACGTCGCCGCCGCCTGGGCGATCCTGGCGCTGATCGCCAACCACGTCGCCGCCTTCTTCGGGTTGAGCGGATCCTCGGCCGAGCTGGTATGGCTGTTCTGCACCTGGCTGAGCCCGGCCTTCGTGTTTTTCGGCGCCCTGTTCGTCGCCAGCGCCGCCTTCAACAATCTCGGCCGGCCTCACTACTCGACCGCCTTCAGCTGGGCACGCGCGACGCTCGGCACCATACCCTTCGTCCATTTGGGCGGACTGTGGGCGGGCGCGCCCGGGGCCCTCACCGGCTACATGCTGGGAAGCGTGCTGATGGGATCGCTCGCGGTGACGGCGTGCTACCGGCTGATCGCCTCGCTCGCCGCCGCCCACGCGGGGCCCGACGCCACCGCCGTTCCGCTGCAGCGCCGCCTCCCGCTATGGCCGTTTTCGAGCCCCGGCGGCTAGGTCTTGGAGCCCCTTCGGGCTGCTAGTCCTCGATCTCGAAGGTGATGCGGGTATGGACGCGGTATTTGGCGATCTTGCCGTTCTCCACCGTGGCGCTGTGATCCTGAATCCAGACGGACTTGATTTGCTTGACGGTCTTGGAGGCCTGCTCCACCGCCTTTTGGGTGGCGTCCTTCCACCCCTTTTCCGAGTCCGCCATGATTTCGATGGTTTTGAGAACGGTCATCCAACTCTCCAACGGTTCCGCCACGCCCACTCGGGGCCGCCCGCGCCGACGCGCGGCACATCCCCATGAATGATCATATTAGACGGGAGCGGGGCAGGATGAAACGGCTCCCCGCGACGGGCCGCCGTCAATAGGCGTAGTCGCGGAAGACGGGCTCGACGCTGCTCGCCCATTTGCCGTTGAAATCCTCGATCAGCCGCTCGGCAGGCGTGCGCCCCTCCTCGGCGATCTGCGTGAGCGTGGCGAGGAACTGCGCCTCGCTCTGACCCAGGCTGTCGCGGCGGCCGCGCGCCTCGAGGCCGTCGCGCGCGATGGCGACCATCTCGCGCGCGACGTCGCGCACGGTACCCTTCCTAAAGGGGAGGCCGAACGCCAGCCGCGGCACGCCCTCGCGGAGCGCCTGGCGTTCATCCGCGCTCCAGTCCTTGACCAGATCCCAGGCAGCCTCGAGCGCCGCATCGTCGTACAGCAGCCCCACCCACAGCGCCGGCAGCGCGCAGATCCGCCGCCACGGGCCGCCGTCGGCGCCGCGCATCTCCAGAATGCGCTTCATGCGCACCTCCGGGAACAGCGTCGTCAGGTGGTCAGACCAGTCCGCAAGGGTGGGCTTCACGCCCGGCAACGCGTCCAGACCGCCGGCTAGAAACTCGCGGAACGAGGCGCCGGCCACGTCGGTGTAGACGCCGTCGCGGTAGACGAAATACATCGGCACGTCGAGGGCGTAGTCGACGTAGCGCTCGAAGCCCATTCCCTCTTCGAAGACGAAGGGCAGCATGCCCGTGCGGTTGGGGTCGGTGTCGCGCCACAGCTCGCTGCGGTAGGAGAGAAAGCCGTTGAGGCGGCCCTCGGTGAAGGGAGAATTGGCGAACAGCGCCGTCGCCACCGGCTGCAGCGCCAGCGCCACGCGGAATTTCCTGACCATGTCGGCCTCGTCGGCAAAATCCAGATTCACCTGGATCGTGCAGGTCCGGTACATCATGTCGAGACCGCCGGCGCCCACCAGCGGCATGTAGCGGCTCATGATCTCGTAGCGTTTCTTCGGCATCCGCGGCGTCTCGTCCAAGCTCCATTTGGGCGAGAAGCCGAGGCCCAGGAAGGCGATGCCGAGCGCCTCGCCGACCTCGCGCGCCTGGGCGAGGTGGAGGTTCACCTCCTCGCAGGTCTGATGCACGTTTTCGAGCGGCGCGCCGGAAAGCTCGAACTGGCCGCCGGGCTCGAGCGATATCGAGCCTCCCTGCGGGCCTTCGGGGCGGATCAGCGCGATAACGTTGTCCCCCTCCAGCACCGGCTGCCAGCCGAACCGCGCGGCCATCTCCTCGAGCAGCTCCTTGACGCCGCCCTTGCCCTCATAGGGTAGCGGCGCGTTGTCGGCGGTACGGAAGCCGAACTTCTCGTGTTCGGTGCCGACCCGCCAGTCCGCGCGCGGCTTGCAGCCGGCCTCGATGAAGGCGACGAGCTCGTCGCGCGTCTCCACGGGGGCACTCTCGGGCGTCGTCACGCGCGTCGACATGTTTAGGGGACCTTCTGAAACGGGCACCGGGGCATGGCCGGCCGGCGGGAACCTTATCGCCCGCCGATGCCGCCCGCGCAATACGCAGCGGGCTCAGCCCATAGCGGGCTCAGCGCCAATCGCCAAGCACCGCGTTGACGAGGGCAAGGGCCGCGACCGCGGCGGTGTCGGCGCGCATCACCCGGGGGCCGAGCGAGATCGGCGTGACGAAGGGTTTGGCGCGCAGCGCCTCGCGCTCGTCCTCGCCGAAGCCCCCCTCGGGACCGATCAGAAGCGCGAGCGGACCGGGCACCAGCGCGGCGAGTGCCGCGAGCGGGTCGGCGACGCCCATATGCTCGTCGCAATAGATCAGCCGGCGCCCCTCGTCCCAATCGCCGAGCACGGCATCGAGGCCGCGCGGCGGGGCGATCTCCGGCACCCAAAGAATGCCGCATTGCTCCGCCGCCTCGACCGCGTTGGCGCGCATGCGATCGAGATTGACGCGCGCCACCTGGGTGTGGCGGGTCGTGACCGGCGCGAGCCGCGCTACCCCTAGCTCGGTCGCCTTCTGCACCATGTAGTCGAGGCGGGCGCGTTTCAGCGGCGCGAACAGGTAATGCAGGTCCGGCCCCGCGGCTTGAGGGCGCAGTTGCGTCTCGACCGCGAGCACGCAGTGGCCCCGCCCGCTCGCCGCCAGCCGGGCCAGCCACTCGCCGTTGCCGCCGTCGAACAGCAGGATCTCGTCGCCGGGCGAGAGGCGGAGCACGTTGAGGAGGTAATTGGCCTGATCGCGGCCGCAGGCGATCTCGGCCCCGCTCTCGAGGCCGCCCGACACGAACAGGCGTTGCCGTTTCCTAGCCATCGCCACTGCACCTAGCCCAGCTTGGGGAGCGATGAAAGCCATGAAATTCCAAGGCCCCGCCCCCGCGACCGGCGCGCCCCATTGCGTTGACGCGCCGGCTTGCCCATAACAAGGGCATGGTTTCGTCCGTAGGGCCGCGACCATGTCGCCGCAACCGTGACAAGGACCCGTTTGACCAGCCATGTCGGCAGCTCCCCAGGACCGCATCGAGCCTCCCGCCGGCCAGACCGTTGCCGACGCACCGCCCAGCAATTGGGTCGACAGCTACGCGCCCGAGGCGATCAAGCCCTATTTGCGGCTCGCCCGCGCCGACCGGCCGATCGGCGTCTGGCTGCTGCTGTGGCCGTGCTGGTGGTCGCTGGCTCTGGCCGCCGTCCGCGCGGGCGACGCCTTTCCCGACTGGCGCTACATGGCGCTCTTCGCCGTCGGCGCTGTGGTGATGAGGGCGGCGGGATGCGCCTATAACGACATCGTCGACCGCGACTTCGACGCCCGCGTCGAGCGCACCCGCCTGCGGCCGATCCCGAGCGGCCAGATCAGCGTGCGTCAAGCTCAGCTCTTCATGGTCGCGCTGGCGCTCGTCGGCTTCGTCGTGCTGCTGCAATTCAACGCGCCGACCATCGCCATCGGCATCGGCTCGCTCGCCGTCATCGCGCTCTATCCCTTCATGAAGCGCGTCACCGACTGGCCGCAGGCGGTTCTGGGGCTGGTGTTCTCCTGGGGCGCGCTGATGGGGTGGACGGCCGTCTTCGGCGAGCTGGCCTGGCCGCCGGTGGCGCTTTATGCGGGAACGGTCGCCTGGACGATCGGCTACGACACCATCTACGCCCACCAGGACAAGGAGGACGACCAGCTCCTGGGGCTGCGCTCGACGGCGCTCAAATTCGGACCCTCGACGCAGCGCTGGCTGGCGCTCTTCTATGGTCTCAGCCTCGCCGCCTTCCTCGCCGCCGGCCTGATGGCGGGCGCCGGCCTCCCCTTTGCCATCGGCATGGGCGTGGCCGCCGGCCATTTCTTCTGGCAGGTCTCCACCCTCGAAATCGACTCGGGCGACAATTGCCTGAAGCGGTTCCGGGCCAACCGCGACCTGGGCGCGATCGTGTTCGCCGCGCTCGCCGCCGACGCGCTGGCTGCCGCCTGTTTGTGAGGAGCCGACCGGGTCCTCAAACCCGCGCGATCAGCTCATCGCCACGGTAAACCGGCAACGGACCGGGCATTCCCATCGCGCGGCTCGCGGCGAACCGCGAACGGCGGGTCTTCAGGACACCGCGCGTCGAACGCCCCCAGGGGCGTCTCACCGCCACCTTGCCGAGCCGGTCGAAGGGCTCGCGCCAGGTGCCGTCCTCGGCCGGCAACAGCAGCGGCAGGCCGAAGACCTGCGCCCAGCTCTGCCAGCGCGCGCCCACCTCGTACATGTCGTAGGCGACGTGCAGCGGAATGCAGAGGTCCGGATTTTCGTGGTGCAGGTTGATCGACACCGCCCAGAAGCCGTGCTCGCTGCCGTCTATGCGGACGGCGACGCCCGAAAAATCGGCGATCTCGTGGGCCTCGATCCGGCCGTCGCGTTCGAGCGCGATGCAATCGCACGAAATCAGAATGTTGTCGCTGCTCCGTGCCGGACGGCCTGGACGGCCCCGCACCGGCAAGGCGACCCTGGCCGGCAACTGGCCCGGATCGATATCCATCGGACTCGCCACCCATCGGGTCGCAAGTCCCACGTCGTGGGTTTGACGCCTCACTCTTAACTCCCCATGTTTTGGTTGTCTCTGCAACCATTCCCGACCGGTCTGCGCGGTCTTGCCGGACCGTCTTATGCGGTCTCTATTGTTGGCGAGTGTGCCAGAAAAAACTTCCCGTCCGCTTAAAAAAGACCGTTAAAGTTTGGTGTTCATTGAAGCGGATTTAACCCAGTAAAAACCATAAGTTAGCAGCAATGGATCAACGCATTCGACCGACGCCTGGCGCGCCCGCTGGGCCGCTTGTCGCCGATTTCGAGCGGCTCTGCGAGGCCGTCGCCGAGGCCGGCCGGCTGGCGCTTTCCTACTACGGCAAGTCGCCCGAACGCCGCCTCAAGAGCGACGGCACCGAGGTGAGCGAGGCCGATCTCGCGGTCGACGATCTGCTGAAATCGGCCCTGCTCGGCGCCCGGCCGGGCTATGGCTGGCGCTCGGAGGAATCGGGCCACGACCCGGCTTTGCAGACCTCGCCCTTCCGCTGGGTGGTCGATCCGATCGACGGGACGCGCGCGTTCCTCAAGGACATTCCCGATTGGACCGTCTCCGTGGCGCTGTTGGAGGACGTTCGCCCGGTTCTCGCCGCCGTCTTCAATCCGGTGAGGGGCGAGTTCTATCAAGCGGTCCGCGGCGCCGGCGCCTTTCTCAACGGCGTGCCCGTCCAGGTGAGCGACGCCCGCGACCTCGAAGGCATCCGCCTTGCCGCCTCCGCCCGCATGTTGAAGCGCGACATCTGGCGCCAGCCCTGGCCAGCGCGGGAGGACGTGTGGGCGAAATCGATCGCCTACCGGCTGGCGCTCACCGCCTCTGGCGCGTTCGACGCGGCGATCTTCGCTATGGGCAACGACTGGGACGTCGCCGCCGCCCACCTGCTGCTGGAGGAGGCCGGCGGCAGGCTCACCAACTGGCGCGGCGCGGCGCTCGTCTATGACGGCTCGATCCCCCGGCGCGAGGCGATGATCGCGGCCGGTCCTGCCCTGCACGAGAAATTGCTGGCGCGCGCCGCCTTAGGTCACGTTCTGGAGCATTGACCCCCTCCCCCGCTTGCGGGCAGAAGGGAGGTCATGAGCAAGAGCGCGAAGTCCTCACCCAAGGCCCAGCTTCTTCACCTCGTCTTCGGCGGCGAGCTGACCGATCTCGACCGGGTCGAGTTCGAGGACCTGGAGGCGCTCGACATCGTCGGCATCTTTCCCAACTACGCCACCGCCTATGACGCCTGGAAAGCCGCTTCCCAGAAAAGCGTCGACAACGCCCACATGCGCTATTTCATCGTCCACATGCACCGCCTGCTCGACCCCGTGGACGATCCCGCCGGGGGCTGAGGTCCCGGCGGCTCGGCCGAGGACTGTGTCGTGCGGGCCTTAGGTCGCCGCTGTGGCGCCCCGGCCGATAAGCTGATAGAAGGGCCGCCTGACCATCGGCCCAGGGGCTTGTCCAGGTTCCGTGTCCGGACTTTGTGTGCAGATTTCCCATATGAACGCGAATGACTGAACCACGCGCAAAACACAACCTGTTCACCGACTCCCGTTCCATCACGCGCAAGAACGACGCCTTGCAGGTCGACTATCCGACCCGCGAAATCGCCCTGCGCATCTGGAACGAGCATCTGCGTCCGCGCCTCGGCCTCGTCGTCACCTCGTCCATCGCCATGGCGATCACCGCGGCGACCACCGGCGCCGTCCCCTTCCTCATTCAGATGACGGCGGACGAGGTGTTCGTGAACAAGAACGCCTCCATGGTCTATCCGATCACCGCCGCGGTCGTCGCCGTCACCTTCATCAAGGCGATCGCCGAATATATCTCGAACGTCGCCGTCGGCTATCTCGGCCACCGTTTCATCTCCGATCTGCGGATCGCCATGTTCGCCAAGATTTCCTACGCGGACATGAGCTGGATCCAGTCGGTGCATTCGGGCCGCCTGCTCTCGGGCTTCCTCAACGACGCCAATCTGATCCGCCAGACCGCCAGCAAGGCGATCGTCGCGCTGATCGAGAACGCGCTGAAGGTGGTCGTGCTGATCGGCGTGATGCTGTGGATGGATCTGCGCTTTTCGGGCGCCATCCTGATCCTGATGCCGATCGGCGTGATCCTGCTCAACCGCCAGCGTCGGAAGATGCGCAAGTCGACCACCAAATCGCTGCAGGAGACGGGCGATCTGAGCGCGCTCATAACCCAGACCCTGCGCGGCATGCGGGTGGTGCGCGCCTACCAGCAGGAGCGCAACGAGATCAACCGCGCGGCCGAGACCATCGACCGCACGCTCGAATTCACCATGAGGGGCGCCCGGGCGCGCGCCGCCTCGGCGCCCGCCATGGAGCTGTTGGTGGGCATAGGCTTCGCCGCCGCGATCTATTGGGCGGGCGTCAAGGGCGTCACCGGCGCGGTGTCGCTCGGCCACTTCATGGGCTTCATGGCGTCCGCCGTCCTGCTCTATCAGCCGCTCAAGAGCCTCGCCACGCTGCAGACCTCGCTGCAGGAGGGGGTGGCGGCGGCGAGCCGCGTCTTCGGCATCATCGACCAACGCCGCGAGCTCACCGATCTGCCCGACGCCAAGCCGCTCAAGCTCGCCAAGGGCGAAATGACTGTCGAGAACGTCACCTTCTCCTACGAACCCGGCAAGCCGGTGCTGCGCGACATCAACCTCAAGGTCCCCGCCGGCAAGACGGTGGCGCTGGTCGGGCGCTCGGGCTCGGGCAAGAGCACGCTGATCAATCTGGCGCTCCGCTTCTTCGACCCCGACAAGGGCCGGGTGCTGATCGACGGCCAGGACATCCGCCACGTCACCGTCGCCAGCCTGCGCGACGCGCTCGCGCTGGTGACCCAGGACCCGGTGCTGTTCGACGACACCATCCGCGCCAACATCTCCTACGGCGAAAAATCGGGCGGCGACCGCGCGGTGCGCGCCGCCGCCAAGGCCGCCGCCGCCGACAGCTTCATCTCGAAGCTGCCCAAGGGCTACGACACCCGCGCCGGCGAGGCCGGCAACATCCTCTCGGGCGGCGAGAAACAGCGCATCGCCATCGCCCGCGCGATCTTCAAGGACGCGCCGATCCTGCTGCTGGACGAGCCGACGAGCTCGCTCGACAGCGAGGCCGAGGCCAAGGTGCAGCTGGCGCTCGATAAGCTGATGAAGGGACGCACGGTGATCGTCATCGCCCACCGCCTCTCGACCATCAAGAAGGCCGACGTGATCTACGTGCTCGACGGCGGACGCATCGTCGAGACCGGCCGTCATGACGATTTGGTGGCTGCGGGCCGTCTCTATGCGCGGCTCCACCGCACCCAGCTCGGGCTCGCCGACGACACCGCGCCCCGCCGCGCCCGTTCGCCCAAGAAGACGCCCGCCGCGGCGATCGCCGGCGAGTGAGCGGCCAAGCCTCTCGCGATGGCCAAGCCGTCTCCCAAGCCCCAGACCGCAATCCCGCGAGTCGGCGGGACCACCGGCACTGGCGCCCGTGAACCGGCGGCCGTGCCGGGAGGAGCGCTGCGCGCCTACCGCGTCATCGCCAGGGCGGCCGCGCCGGTCGCGCCGCTGCTGCTGCGCCTGCGCGCCGGGCGCGGCAAGGAGGATCCCGCGCGCGCACCCGAGCGCCTCGGCCGGACGAGCCGCCCGCGCCCAAAGGGCCCGCTGCTGTGGTTGCACGCGGCGAGCGTCGGCGAGACCAACGCCATCCTGCCGCTGATCGGCGCGCTCGGCGAACGCGCGACCGGGCTCTCCCTGCTGCTGACCACCGGCACCGTGACCTCGGCCAAACTGGCGCAATCCCGCTTGCCCAAGGAGGCGATCCACCAATTCGCGCCGCTCGATATTCCGCAATTCATCGCCGCCTTCCTCGACCATTAGCGTCCCGATGCGGCGATCTTCGCCGAATCCGAGATCTGGCCGAACCTGATCCTGGAGCTGGCCGGGCGCGGGATTCCACTGGCGCTGGTCAATGGTAGACTCTCGGAGCGGTCCTACCGGCGCTGGCTGCGGCGCCCGGGCCTGAGCGCGCCGCTGTTCTCCCGTTTCCAGCTCGTGCTCGCCCAAAACGGGGAAACCGCGCAGCGCTTTGCAGCGCTCGGCGCCAGGCCGGTGCAGGCGGTTGGCAACCTCAAGATGGACGGCCCCGCCCCGCCCGCCGACCCCGACATGCTTGCCCGTCTGCGGAAGCTGACGGGCGCGCGCCCCATCGTCGCGGCGGCGAGCACCCATCCCGGCGAGGACGAGGCGGTGATCGCCGCCCACAAGACCCTCGCGCCCGCGAATGAGGGGCTGCTCACCATCATCGCGCCCCGCCATCCCGAGCGCGGCGCGGCGGTGGCGGCGCTCGCCCGGCGCGCCGGTCTCGCGGCCCGGCTGCGCTCGGCCGGAAAGGAGCCCGATGCCGATTGCGAGATCTACGTCGCCGACACCATCGGCGAGCTCGGCCTGATCTACGCCCTCTCCCCGATCGCCTTCGTCGGCGGCTCGCTGATCCCCCATGGGGGCCAGAACCCGGTCGAGGCCGTCCGCCACGGATGCGCGGTGGTGACCGGTCCCCATACCGAGAATTTCGCCGACGCCTATCGGTCGCTCGCCAACGCCCGCGCCTGCGTCGTGATCGAAGACGGCCACCGCCTCGCCCCGGCGCTCTCTTCGCTGCTCGAGGACGCGCCCGCCCGCAAGGCGCTCGCCGGGCGCGCGAGCGCCGCCGTCGCCGCCATGGAGGGCGCGCTGGAGCGCACCCTCGCCGCGCTCGCCCCGCTGCTGCCGGTATCCCTCGCCGCGAGCGGGAAATCGGACAAGAGCGAGGCCGTGCGCGCCGGCAGAGGTACCGGCAATGGGATTGCCCGTGCGCCGTGAGCCGGTCTTCTGGTGGCGGCGCGAGGCAAGCCTCCTCGCCCACCTGCTGACGCCCGTCTCGCTCCTTTATGGCGCCGCGGCCGAGGCCCGGTGGCGGCTCGTTCCCGCCGGCCGCGCCGCCTGCCCGGTGATCTGCATCGGCAATTTCACCCTTGGCGGCGGCGGCAAGACGCCGTGTGCCATCGCCACCGCGGAACTGCTCGAACGCGCCGGCGCCAAGCCTTACCTGCTTACCCGCGGCTATGGCGGAAAAGAGGCCGGGCCACGGCTGGTGAATCTCGACCGCGACGACGCGGCCCGGGTCGGCGACGAAGCCCTGCTGCTGGCGCGCACGGCGCCCACCGTGGTGGCGCGCGACCGCACCGCGGGCGCGGAATTTGCGGTCTCCAAGGGCGCGGACGCGATCGTCATGGACGACGGCTTCCAGAACCCCTCGCTCGCCAAGGATTTGAGCGTGATCGCAATGGACGCGGGCGTCGGCGCCGGCAACGGGCTGATGCTGCCGGCGGGACCCCTGCGCGCGCTGCTCGGCCTCCAGCTGGCGCGAGCCGGCGCGCTGGTCCTGATCGGCAAGGGCGACGCCGGTGATCCCATCGCCTCGGTGCTGGCGGCCCAGGGCAAGCCCGTCTTCCGCGCAAGCTACGAGCCCGCCGAGAGCACCGACTGGCTGAAGCAGCGCCCGGGGGTCGCCTTCGCCGGCATCGCGAGGCCCGCCAAGTTCTTCGAAACCCTGGAGAGCCTAGGCGTGCAAATCGCCGAGCGGATCGCCTTTCCCGACCACCACGTCTTCGGCGAGGCCGACGCCGAGGACCTGCTCGGCCTGGCGAAAGCGAACGACGCGCAACTGATGACGACGGAAAAGGACTGGGTCCGCCTCGCCGGCGCGGCGGGGCGCCTGGCGGAGCTGCGCGAGGCCACGCGTCCGCTCCCCATCCGGCTCCGCTTCGAGGACGAGGGGGGCTACGCCCGGCTCATCGGCAGCATCGCCGGCCGTGGCGCCTAGGGAAACGATTCGAAGTCAGTCTTGGTCCTTGCCGCGGCGCGCGACGGTGCGCTCGAAGGAAATCTCGGCGCTGGCATAGGGCTCCTGAAGCTCGACGCTCCAATAGCGGAGCTGATCGAGCGGAATCTGCTCGCCGGTGACCGCGCACAGCACGAATTCGCCGGGTTCCAGCACCTGGAACTCGCCACTCAGATATTTGAGTTTCGCCTCGCCCTTCACGGCGAAGCGTCTCTCCAACCGGTTCATACAAGCGTCCTATGGATCGCGCGGTGCGGCCCAGAATAGCCACTCGCCCACGACATTGCCAGCCCGAGTGCTCCTCAGAAGAGCGAGCCCTGGGAGCCGCCGCCCGCGCCGCCCTTGGTTCGGCTGACCTGACGGGCGGGGCGTTTGGGGGTCCAGCCCTCCTCGACCCGAGCGCCGACGCTACCGTCGGAGAACCGGATGGAGACCTCGTCTCCCACCGCAAGCTGGGCGGCGCTCCTCACCCCCCGGCCCGCCTCGTCGCGCACCAGCGCGAAGCCGCGCGCTAGCACCCCTTCGAGCCCCAGACTGGCGAGCAGCTTGGCGCGCGTATCGAAGGTGGCGCGTGCCCGCGCCACCCCCTGGCGCAGCGCCAGCGCGCCGCGCCGGTCGAGGTCGACCAAGCGGTCCCGCCCGAAGCGAGCCCGCTGGCGCAGCATGTTGGGCTGATGGCGGGCGCTCAGCCGCTCGAAGCGGGTGCGGTGGCGCTGGGCGTTGGCGAGCAGCGCGCGGGGCAAACGCCCGGCGGCCGCGTCGCTGCGCTGGCGCGGCAGCGCCAGGATGTCCTGGACGCGCGGCACGGCGCGGGCGAGCGCCTTGAAGTGAGCGCGCCGGTCCGCGATACCGCGCCGCATCACCTGGACGCCGCGCCGCGCCAGGGTCTCCAGCCGCTCGTTGAGATCGGCGAATTTGGGCACCGCCCATTCGGCCGCCTTGGTGGGGGTCGGCGCGCGGGCGTCGGCGACGAGGTCGATCAGCGTCCAGTCGGTCTCGTGCCCCACCGCCGAGATCACCGGGATGGGGCTGTCGGCCACGGCGCGGGCGACGACCTCCTCGTTGAAGCCCCACAGGTCCTCGAGGCTGCCGCCGCCGCGCGCGACGATCAGAACGTCGGGCCGAGGCAGGCGGCCCTCCGGCGCGAACGCGTTGAAGCCGCGGATGGCTGCGGCCACCTCGCCCGCGCAGGTCTCACCCTGCACCCGCACCGGCCACAGCAGGACGTGCACGGGGAAGCGCTCGGCGAAGCCATGCAGCATGTCGCGGATGACCGCGCCCGTCGGCGAGGTAACGATGCCGACGGTCAGGGGCAGGAAGGGGAGCGGCTTCTTGCGCGCTTCCTCGAACAGCCCCTCCTGGCCAAGCTTCTTCTTGAGCCGCTCGAGCTGCGCCAGAAGCGCGCCCTCGCCGGCGGGCTCCAGCGCGTCGATGACTATCTGATATTTGGAGCTTCCGGGATAGGTCGAGACGCGGCCCGTCGCCACCACCTCGAGCCCTTCCTCGGGCTTGAAGCGCAAACGCCCGAAGACGCCCTTCCAGATCACCGCCTCGATGCGCGCCTTCTCGTCCTTCAGCGTGAAATAGCAGTGGCCGGAGGAATGGGGGCCGCGGTAGCCCGAGACCTCGCCCCTCAGGCGCACATAGCCGAAATTGTCCTCGACCACGCGCTTGATCGCGAAGGAGAGCTCCGAGACCGTGAACTCGGCGACGTTACTCCCCCCCGCCGCGTCCTGGTCCATGCCGCCTTTGGCGGTATCGCTCGCCACTTTGCTCGTCCTTGCCGTTCCGCTCGCGCGCCGGCGATGCTACATCACTCGGGACCATCGGCGAACATGCAAGATCGCAAGGGGAGACGCGCATGAATGTTCTGTTGATCGGGTCGGGCGGCCGCGAGCACGCGCTCGCCTGGGCGCTCTCGGCGAGCCCCCTGCTGGGTGAGCTTTATTGCGCGCCCGGCAATGGCGGCATCGCCGCGCTTGCCCAATGCGTCGAGCTCGATATCGCCGATCACGGCAAGGTCGCTCAATTCTGCCGCGACCGCGATATCGCCCTCGTCGTGATCGGCCCCGAGGCGCCGCTCGTGGCGGGGCTTGCCGACGACCTCATTGCCGCGGGCGTCAAGACCTTCGGCCCCTCGGCCGCCGCCGCGCGGCTCGAGGGTTCCAAAACCTTCACCAAGGAGCTCTGCCGCGCCCATAACATCCCGACCGCGCGCTTCGCCCGCTTCGGCGAGGCGGAGGCCGCCAAGGCCTATGTGCGGGCCGCGGGCGCGCCCATCGTCGTCAAGGCCGACGGGCTCGCCGCCGGCAAGGGCGTCACCGTGGCGGCGAGCGTTGCGGAAGCCGAGGCCGCGATCGACGAATGTTTCTCGGGCCGCTTTGGGGAGGCCGGCGCCGAGCTGGTGGTCGAGGAATGCCTGACGGGCGAGGAAGCGAGCTTCTTCGCGCTGGTCGACGGCAAGACCGCGCTGCCGCTCGCCACCGCCCAGGACCACAAGCGCGCCTTCGACGGCGACGTGGGGCCCAACACCGGCGGCATGGGCGCCTATTCGCCGGCGCCCGTGATGAGCGAGGAGCTTTGCCGCCGCGCCATGGACGAGATCATCACCCCCACCGTCGAGGCGTTGGCGCAGGCCGGAACGCCCTATCGCGGCGTGCTCTATGCCGGGCTGATGATCACCGACAGGGGCCCTCAGCTCATTGAATACAACGTCCGCTTCGGCGATCCCGAATGCCAGGTGCTGATGATGCGGTTGAAATCCGACCTGCTGCCGGCGCTGCTCGCCACCGTCGACGGCCTGCTCGACAAGTTCGACCTGCGCTGGCGGGAGGAGACCGCGCTCACCGTGGTGATGGCGGCCAAGGGCTATCCCGGCGCCTATCGGAAGGGGAGCGTGATCGGCGGCCTCGAGGCGGCGGGCGCCGAGCCCGACGTCGAGATCTTCCACGCCGGCACCGCGCGCGAGGGGGACAAGATTATCGCCGCCGGCGGCCGCGTGCTCAACGTCACCGCGCTGGGCGGGAGCGTCGCCGAGGCCCAGGCCCGCGCCTACCGCGCCGTCGACAAGATCGACTGGCCGGAGGGCTTCTGCCGCCGCGACATCGGCTGGCGGGCGGTGGCGCGGGAGAAGGCGGCGTGAGCGCGGCGGTTGATCTATTTCCCGGTTTCGAGGCGCGCCGGTTCCAGACCACGGGCGCGGAGGTCTTCGCCCGTATCGGCGGCTCGGGCGCGCCGCTGCTGTTGCTGCACGGCTACCCCCAGACCCACGTCATGTGGCATCCCGTGGCGGAGCGGCTCGCCCAGCACTTCACGCTGGTGGTCGCCGATCTGCGCGGCTACGGCGAAAGCTCCTGCCCGGAGACGGTCGAGGACCACATCACCTATTCGAAGCGCGCCATGGCCAAGGACATGATCGAGGTGATGACGGCGCTCGGGCACGAGCGCTTCGCCGTTCTCGCCCACGACCGGGGCGCGCGCGCCGCCTATCGCCTCGGCCTCGACGATCCCGAGCGGATCGAGCGCATGACCCTCCTCGACATCGTCCCGACCCACGCCATGTGGAGCGCCATGGGCCGGGTGCTGGCGCTCAAGGCCTATCATTGGCCGTTCCTCGCCCAGCCCGCGCCCCTGCCCGAGACGCTGATCAGCCGGGAGCCGGTCTATTACATCGAGCACACGCTGGCGAGCTGGACGGCGGCGAAGGACCTCTCCGCCTTTGCCGACGAGGCGCTCGAGCACTACCGCCGTCAGTTCGCCGGTTGGGAGCGGATCCACGCCTGTTGCGAGGACTACCGCGCCGGCGCGTCCTACGATTTCGAGGCCGACGCCAAGGACCGCGAGGAGGGGAACAAGATCGCCTGCCCCACCCAGGTGGTGTGGGGCAGCGCCGGCTTCCCCGGCGAGACCGGCGGGCCGCTCGGCATCTGGCGCGAATGGTGCGACCGGGTCGAGGGCGAGGCGGTCGATTGCGGCCACTTCGTCGTCGAGGAGGCGCCCGAGGCGACGCTGGCGGCGATCCTCCCCTTCCTCATGGGGTCCGGCGGAGCCCGATGACCGAGCCGAGCCCCCTTCAGCCCCTGCCTCAATCCGGCGCGTTCGGTCCCACGATCGGGCTGGCGCTCGGCGGCGGCGGCGCGCGCGGGCTCGCCCACATCCTGGTGCTCGAGGCGTTCGACGAGCTGGGCCTGCGCCCCAAGCTGATCGCCGGCACCAGCATCGGCGCCCTGTTCGGCGCGGCCTATGCGCTGGGGATGGGGGGGCGGGAAATCCGCGCCCGCGCCCAGTACGTGCTAGGCCGCTGGACCGAGATCGCTAGGCAAGTGCTCGCCGGCTCCCGGGGGTCCCTGCTCGATCTGTGGAAGCTGCGGCCCTTCACCGCCGTCCTGGTGCAGCCCGCCGTCCTGTTGGAGGTGATCTTTCCGGAATTGCTGACGCCGCAATTCTCGCAAACCGCCATCCCGCTCAAGGTGGTGGCGACCGACTTCCACCGCCACGAGCCCTATGTGATGGATCGCGGCGCGCTGTTGCCGGCGGTCGCCGCCAGCATCGCGTTGCCGGCGCTGTTCCGTCCCGTCGAGCATGACGGGCGGGTGCTGCTCGACGGCGGCATGACCAATCCGGTCCCCTTCGATCTGTTGGCTGGAGAGGCGGACCTCACGGTCGCCTGCGACGTGCTGGGCGGACGCTCGCGCGAGCCCTCCGGCGAACTGCCCTCGCCGATCGAGATCGCGCTCGCCGCCTCGCAGATCATGCAGAACGCGATCGTCAACGAGATGCTCAAGGTGAGCGCGCCCGACATCCTGCTGCGCCCCAATGTCGAGGGTTACCGCATCCTGCAATTCCACCTGATCGACGAGATCCTGGCGAACGCCACGCCCGTCAAGGACGAGCTCAAGCGGGGCTTGGAGGCCCGTCTCGACGCCGCGCCTTGAAGAACGATTTCAGCAGGGTCGCGGCGCGCCGCTCGTCGATCCCGCCATAGATCTCGGGCCGGTGGTGGCAGGTTGCCGCGTCGAACAGGCGCACCCCGTGCTCGACGGCGCCGCCCTTCTCGTCATAGGCGCCGAAATAGAGCCGGCGGATGCGGGCGAAGGAGATCGCCGCCGCGCACATGACACACGGCTCAAGCGTCACATAGAGATCGCAGCCCTCGAGCCGCTCGCTCGCGCGCTCGCGCGCCGCCTCGCGGATCGCCAGCATCTCCGCGTGCGCGGTTGGGTCATTGAGTTCGATGGTGCGGTTGTGGGCGCGGGCCAGAACCTCGCCGTCGCGAACGACGAGCGCGCCGACGGGAACCTCGCCCGCGGCCTCGGCGAGGCGCGCCTCGGCGAGCGCCAGCTCCATGAAGCCTGAGGACTTGCCGGCCGATCCACCTTTTGTCACGGTGCCCGCCTTCATCACCCGTTGGTGGAACAGTTGGGCGCGGAAGGTCAAGCCCATTGGATCGGAGCCGGCATGGCAGCAGCCCGCGCGCCGAAGGCGCGGAACACGGCGAAGGACGGCGAAGGCGCGGCCCCCATGCGCGTCGCCAAGGCGATGGCGCGCGCCGGGCTCTGCTCGCGCCGCGAGGCCGAGCGCTGGATCGCCGAGGGTCGCGTCGCGGTCAACGGCGTGACGCTCGAGACGCCCGCCCATCTGGTGGGACCCGAAGACGAGGTCAGGGTCGACGGAGCGCCGCTTCCCACCGCGGGCCGGCCCCGCCTGTGGCGTTACCACAAGCCCAAAGGATTGGTGACGAGCGCCCATGACCCGCAAGGCCGCAGGACCGTGTTCGAGGCGCTCCCCGCCGATCTGCCCCGGGTTGTGAGCGTTGGCCGTCTGGACCTCACCACCGAAGGGCTGCTGCTGCTCACCACCCATGGCGGGCTGGCCCGCCACCTGGAGCTGCCGGCGACCGGCTGGCTGCGCCGCTACCGGGTGCGCGCCCGCGGCAGGATCGAGCAGGGCGCGCTCGATGCGCTGAAGCAAGGCATCACCCTCGAGGGCGTCGCCTACGGCCCGATCGAGGCCAAGCTCGACCGCACCCAGGGCGCCAATCAGTGGCTGACGATCGCGCTGCGCGAGGGCAAGAACCGCGAGATCAAGCGCGTGCTCGCCCATCTGGGGCTCGAGGTGAACCGGCTGATCCGCATCTCCTTCGGCCCCTTCGCGCTGGGTGAGCTGAAGGCGGGCGAAGTGGACGAGATCAAGCCAGGCGTGATCGCCGACCAGCTTGGTCCCGGGCTCGCCGCCGAGCTCGGCTTGAAGCCGAAGCGTCCCCGGAAGCGGGCCACGAAATGAGGTTGGTCCCGTGAGGATCGTGTCCGGCCGCTTCCGCGGCACGAAGCTCTACGCCCCCAAGTCGGGCGCCACGCGGCCCACCTCCGACAAGGTGCGCCAGGCGGTCTTCAACGTGCTGGCCCACGGGATCGAGGATTTCCAAATCGAGGGTCGACGCGCCCTCGACCTATTCGCCGGCACCGGCGCCATGGGGCTGGAGGCGCTTTCGCGCGGTGCCCGCTATTGTCTCTTCATCGAGGAGAGCGCGGAGGCCCGCGCGGCGCTGCGCCGCAACGTCGAGGCGCTGGGGCTCACAGGCGCGAGCCGGATCTGGCGGCGCGACGCCACCAGGCTCGGCCCCGCCGGCAATCTCGACGCCTTCGGCCTCGCCTTCCTCGATCCGCCCTATGGGCGGGGGATGGGCGAGCGGGCGCTCGCCGCCATGGTCGAGGGCGGCTGGATCGAGACGGGCGGCATCGCCGTGCTCGAGGAGGCCGCCGGCACCGAGATCGACGTTCCGCGAGGCTACGAGCTCATCGACCAGCGCCGCTACGGCGACACCAACGTGATGATCCTGCGCGCCCTTTGACCGCGCCGCTCAGCGCCGCCCGAACAGGCGCTCGATGTCGGCGAGCTTGAGCTCCACATAGGTGGGCCGGCCGTGGTTGCACTGGCCCGAATGGGGGGTCTCCTCCATGCCGCGCAGCAGCGCGTTCATCTCTTCTCCCCGCAGCCGCCGCCCGGCGCGCACGCTGCCGTAACACGCCATGGTGGCGCAGACGTGCTCGAGCCGTTCCTTGAGCGAGAGGGCCTGGCTGTCCTCGCCGATCTCGTCGGCGAGGTCCTTGACCAGCCCCTTGATGTCGGTGTCGCCCAGCAGCGCCGGCATCTCGCGCACGGCGACGGCGCCGCGGCCGAAGCGCTCGAGCACCACGCCGAGTTCGGCTAGTCCCTCGGCGCGGGCGCCCAGCAGCTCGGCCGCCGCTTCGTCGAGCTCGACGATCTCGGGGATCAACAGGATCTGCCGCTGGACCCCACCGTTCTCGAGCTGCGCCTTGAGCCGCTCGTAAACGAGGCGCTCATGGGCGGCGTGCTGATCGACGATGACGATCGAATCCTCGGTCTGGGAGACGATGTAGGTATCGTGAAGCTGCGCCCGCGCGGCGCCCAACGGCCGCTTGAGCGCGGCTGCCTGCTCGTCGTCCGCCCGGACGGCGGCGGTGTCGCCGCTCGGCTCGTCGATCCCGGCGAGCCCCGCCTGGGGCGGCTCGCCGAAGCCGGTGCCGTTGGCGCCGGGCGCAACATAGGCGGCCCCGCGCGGGTAGGCGCCGTGCCCCCCGCCGCCCGCGCCCGGGGTGGCGCGGGCGAAAGCGCCGGTGGCGAGCGAGGAGGCAGCCCGGTGGCCGGCGGAGCTGAGCGCCTGGGTTAGCGCGCCGACGATCAGCGCACGCACCCGGCCCGCGTCGCGGAAGCGGACCTCCGCCTTGGCGGGGTGGACGTTGACGTCCACCTCCTCGCTCGGCAGCTCGAGGAACAGCGCCAGCATCGGGTGGCGACCCGAGGGTACGAAATCGCCATATGCCGCGCGCACCGCGCCCGCCAGCAGCTTGTCGCGCACGGGACGCCCGTTGACGAACAGGAACTGCATGGCGGCGTTGCCGCGGTGCAGCGTGGGCAACCCGCCGAAGCCCGAAAGCGCAAGCGAATCACTGCGCGCCGCGACGGGAAGCGCGTCCGCCATGAACTCCTCGCCCATGACGCGCCCGAGCCGGGCGAGCCGCCCGGCCTCGCCCGGCTCCTCCGCGGGAAGCCGCAGCGTCGCGCGCGCGCCGTTGGCGAGTGAAATGGCAATTTCCGGATGGGCCATGGCGAGCCGCTTGACGATGTCGGCAATGGCCGCGTTCTCGGCCGGCTCCGACTTCATGAATTTGAGCCGCGCCGGGGTGGCGTAGAAGAGATCGCGCACCTCGACGCGGGTGCCGGAATTGAGGGCGGCGGGCTTGGGCGCGCCCTTGACCCCGTCCTCGAGCGTTATGGCGCAACCCTCGGCCGCGCCGGCCGCACGGCTCTGGAGCGTGAGCCTCCCCACCGCGCCGATCGAGGGCAGCGCCTCGCCGCGGAAGCCCAGCGTGTGGATGGCGAGCAGGTCGTCGTCTTCGAGCTTGGAGGTGGCGTGGCGCTCCAGCGCCAGGCCGAGATCACTGCGATCCATGCCGCAGCCGTCGTCGGCGACCCGGATCAGCGTGAGCCCGCCGCCGGCGACCGCGACCTCGACGTGGCGGGCGCCCGCGTCTATCGCGTTCTCGATCAGCTCCTTGACGACGCTCGCGGGCCGCTCAATCACCTCGCCCGCGGCGATGCGGTTAACGATCGACGGCGGCAGCTGCCGAATGGCCACCGGTTCTCTCCTCCGCGGCGCCCTCCTGGGCGAGCCGCATCTTGGTCAGCCGCTTGCCCTCCTCCACCGCCGGCTGATCGAACGGGTCGACGCCGAGCAGCCGGGCGGCGAGAATCGTCTCGATCATAAAGTGCATCATCAGCGATCCAAGGGTTTCTTCGCCGATGTCCCCACAATCGATGACGCGGACCGGGCGCCCGGCCGCGATCAGGGCCTCGGGGAAGGCGGCCTGCTGGGCGGCGACCAGATCGCCGGCGCGCTTGCCGGCGAGATAGGGCGCGCCCGCCAGCTCCGCGAACTCGGGCGCGACCTTGGGGCCCTCGCCGCGGCAGTCGTGCCGGATCACGGTGATGACGTGCGACCTGGGCCCGTCGAGATAGAGTTGAAGCTGGCTGTGCTGATCGACGGGGCCGAGTGCCGCCACCGGGGTCGAGCCCTCACCCTTCTTGCCCAAGCTCTCGGCCCAGAGCTGGGCGTACCAGCGGGCGAAGCGCTCGAGCCGGTCCGCATACGGGATCATGACGTTGACCTGGCAGCCGCGCTCCTTCATCAGCCCCACCATCAGCGCCGCCGCCAGCGCCGGCCGGCA
>CAYVYD010000013.1:0-20608 GCA_964454415.1 uncultured Hyphomicrobiaceae bacterium
CGGTGCGCTCGACGCCGAGCACGTCGACCAGGAAGGAGACGAGCTCGTGGACCTTATAGGCGAAGGCTTGGGCGCGCATCGCTTGGGTCGCCTCCCCCGCGAACAGCTCCGGGTAATGCAGCTTGAGCATGGCAGCGCAGGAGCCCGAGGGCGCGACGACGTAGTCGAGGCCCTCGAAGGCGTCGATCACCCGGGCGGCCATGGCGCGGGCGTCAGCGCGGAGCCCCGAATTATAGGCCGGCTGGCCGCAGCAGGTCTGGGCGCGCGGCACCTCGACCTCGCAGCCCGCCTCGCGCAGCAGCTTCAGCGCCGCATAGGCGACCGAGGGCCGGAACAGGTCGACGATGCACGTGACGAACAGGCCGACGCGCGGCCGTGAAACGCCGGTTTGTCGCGAAGGGGTCACCTGGTCAGACTAGCACGGGGCGACCGCCCGCGGGTCACTTCACGTCCGTGAATTTCTTGAGATAGGCGATCGCGTCCTCGCGCTCGTCTTCCTTGCGCAGACCGGCAAATCCCATCTTGTTGCCCGGAATGAATTTCCGCGGGTTCTCGAGATATTTGTCGAGGGTCTCCTCGTTCCAGACGATGCCCTCCTCGCCCGCTTTCTTCATCGCGGCCGAGTAATTGAATCCCGGCCTGGAACCGGCCTTGGCGCCGACCGCGCCGTTGAGCGTGGGACCAGTCGGCCTCGGCTTCGCGCCCTCGCCGACCGTGTGACAAGCCTTGCATCTGTTGAAGATCTTCTCGCCCTTGGCCGCGTCGCCCTCGTCGGCCAAGGCCGGTGCGGCGAGCGCCAGTGCGGAAACTAATGCAAGAGCTGCGACGGCCCGTCTCGTCATCTTGTGATCTCCTTGTCTTCCGGTCCCTGCGCGTCCGGTCCTCGAATATCCGGGAGGACCCTGGTTGATTGCCGTTGCCACAGGCGCGGCTGGGGTGCTGGCGCACACCAGCATCCGTCGTCGCCGGGCGCCCGTGATCTAGCAGAAAACGTATCAAACCGATACGTGAAATCAATGCGCCGCCAACTACATAGGTTGGCGATCGTGAACCGGCCATGAATGGCCGATGCGCTGTGGCGTAGCAGGCGGAGCGTCAATAGACTATGACTGTGAACCCTGACGACGCGACGTCCACGGCACGCCGGCGAGGCGGGCGGTCGATCGGGCAATTGTGTTTGAGACGGCGGATTCGTTCCATGGTGCTCATTGCCCTTCCCGAAGCCAGGGAGGATATCATCGCCCGGCGCGAGGAGATCGTCCGCGAGCTCCGTAAGCTGGTGGGTCCGGAGGGCGTCATCGACGACGCCGCCGGGCGCAGGGCCTATGAAACCGATGCGCTCACCGCCTACCGGTGCATGCCGCTCGCCGTGGTGCTGCCGACCAGCACCGAAGAGATCTCTCGCGTGCTTGCCTATTGCAACGAAAACGGGATCAAGGTGGTGGCCCGGGGTGCCGGAACCTCGCTCAGCGGCGGCGCCCTGCCGCAGGAGGACGCGATCGTCCTGGGCGTTTCCAAGATGAACCGGGTGATCGAGGTCGACTACCAGAACCGCGTGGCGCGCGTCGAGGCGGGGATCACCAACATCGCGATTTCCGAGGCCGTCGCCGGTGCCGGCTTTTTCTACGCGCCCGACCCCTCGAGCCAGTTCGCCTGCACGCTCGCCGGCAACATCGCCATGAACTCCGGCGGCGCCCACTGCCTCAAATACGGTGTCACCACCAACAACGTGCTGGGCGTCAAGATGGTGCTGATGACGGGCGAGGTGGTCGAGATCGGCGGCGAGGGGCTCGACTCGCCCACCTACGATCTGCTCGCGCTGGTGGTCGGCTCGGAGGGGCAACTTGGCGTCGTCACCGAGGCGACGGTGCGCATCCTGCCCGCCGCCGAGGCCGCCCGCCCGATGCTGCTCGGCTTTGCAACCAGCAAGGCGGCGGGCGCCTGCGTGGCCGCGATCATCGGCGCCGGGATCATCCCGGTGGCGATCGAGTTCATGGACAGGCCCGCGATCGAGGTATGCGACGACTTCGCCAAGGCGGGCTATCCGCGCGACGTCGAGGCGCTGCTGATCGTCGAGGTGGAAGGCTCCGAGAGCGAGATCGAGACCTTGCTGGCGCGCATCGGGGAGATCGCCAAGGCGTTCGAGCCGAAGGCCCTTCGGGTGAGTCAGAGCGAGGCGGAAAGCGCCGCCATCTGGAAGGGCCGCAAGGCCGCCTTCGGGGCGATGGGGCACATCTCCGACTACTACTGCATGGACGGCGTCATTCCGCTGCGCAAGCTGCCCGACGTGCTGGTCGAGATTTCGCGCATCTGCACCCATTTTTCGCTGCCCGTCGCCAATATATTCCACGCCGGAGACGGCAATCTGCACCCCCTCATCCTCTACGATGCCAACAACGAGGAGGAGGCCCGGCGCGCCGAGATATGCGGCGCCGAGATCCTCAAGCACTGCGTCAAGGTAGGGGGCTGCCTCACGGGCGAGCACGGGGTCGGCATCGAGAAGCGCGATCTCATGGGACTGCAATTCACCCGCAGCGAACTCGAGCAGCAGATGCGGATCAAGACCGCGTTCGACCCCAATTGGCTGCTCAATCCCGCCAAGGTCTTCCCCTTGGAAGGGCGCGAGACGTCCTGAGAGGAAGGGGGAGCGTGGTGACCGATATCGTCCAGCCGGGCGGCGAGTACGAGCTGCACCAGTTCGTCGCCCAGGCCGCGGCGGCGCGAACGCCGCTCGAGATCGGCGGGCGGGGATCGAAACGCGCCGTCGGCCGGCCGGTCCAGGCCGAGACGGTGGTGAGCACCGGTAAGATGGCGGGCATCACCCTCTACGAGCCGAGCGAACTGGTGATCTCGGCGCGCGCCGGCACACCCGTCAGCTCGGTCGAGGCGACGCTGGCGCGCAACCGCCAGCAGCTCGCCTTCGAGCCGATCGATTTGGGCCCGGTCCTGGGGGAACCCCCGGGTCAGGGAAGCATCGCCGCGGCGTTCGCCTCCAACCTTTCCGGCTCGCGCCGCATCATCGCGGGCGCTGCGCGCGACCATTTTCTGGGGCTTCGCGCCG
This sequence comes from uncultured Hyphomicrobiaceae bacterium, assembly GCA_964454415.1. GTDB lineage: Bacteria > Pseudomonadota > Alphaproteobacteria > Rhizobiales > Methyloligellaceae > JAJFHN01. Next base: position 3,062 of record CAYVYD010000013.1, read on the forward strand.
TCAACGGCAGGGGCGAGCTCATCCGCTCCGGCGGGCGGGTGATGAAGAACGTGACGGGCTACGACGTGACCCGCGGTCTGGCCGGCTCGTGGGGAACGCTGGCGGTGATGAGCGAGGTCACCATGAAGGTGCTACCGGCCGCGGAAGCGGTGCGCACGCTGATCTTTCTGGGGCTGACGGACGACGTCGCGGTCGAGGCGATGTGCGAGGCCATGGCGACGCCCTACGAGGTTTCCGGCGCGTTGCATCTCCAGGGCGCGCTGGTGGGGGCGATGGAGATGCCGGCTCTGGGACGGCGCGGCGATGGCGTGACGGCGCTGCGGCTGGAGACCTATGCCGAGTCGATCGGCGAGCGGGCCAAGAAGCTCGCCCGCGCCGTCGCCGAGTTCGGCGAGGCGGTGATCCTGGACGACCAGGATGCGCGCGCCTTCTGGACCAAGGTCAGACGGCTGCAGTTTCTGGAGGGAACCGGCGGCGCGCTGTGGCGGATCTCGACCGCCCCGCGGCTCGGCGCGCGCATCGTCGCCGCCATCGCCCGGCGCCTCGCCTGCCGGGCGGCCTACGATTGGGCGGGCGGATTGATCTGGCTCGTGGTCGAATCGGGACGCGACGCCGGCGCCACCGAGGTGCGGCGATGCGTCGGCGAGATCGGCGGGCACGCCATGCTGATCCGGGCGGAACCGGCGATCCGGGCGGCAATCGACGTCTTTCACGTGCCGGACCCGGTGACCGCGCGGCTCGCCGCCGGCCTCAAGGCGGCCTTCGATCCCGAGGGGATCCTCAACCCCGGTCGCATGTATGCGGGATTGTGAAACGACGTGCACACGAGCTTCACCCCAGATCAGTTGAAGAATCCGGACCTCGCCGAGGCCGAGGAGATTCTGCGCAAATGCGTGCATTGCGGCCTCTGCACGGCGGCATGCCCGACCTATGTGCTGAAGGGCGACGAACGCGACAGCCCGCGCGGGCGGATCTATCTGATCAAGGACATGCTCGAGGGCGGCGGGGACGCCGGGCGCGACGTCGCGCGTCACGTCGACCGATGCCTCTCCTGTCTCAGTTGCATGACGGCGTGTCCGAGCGGCGTCGACTACATGCACCTGGTCGACTTCGCCCGCGCCCATATCGAGGAGACCCACCGGCGCCCGGCGAAGGACCGGCTGCTGCGGCGCTATCTCGCCCGCGTGCTGCCAGACCAAACGTCCTTTCGCAGGGCTTTGTGGGCGGCCCTTGCGGCGCGCCCCTTGAAGGGGCTGCTGCCGGCCGTGGGCTTGGGGCAGCTCGCGCGGATGATGGACCTGGCCGGGGTTCGGCTGCCGCGCCGGGGGAAATATTTCGGCGAAGGGGCGGTGCAGCCGGAGACGCCCAACGGGCGGCGGGTGGCGATGCTGCGCGGATGCGTGCAGGCCGCGCTGCGGCCGGAGATCACCGACGCCACGGTAAGGGTGCTCGCAATGCACGGCTTCGAGGTGGTGCTGGCCGAGCATCAGGGGTGCTGCGGGGCGGTCAGCCAGCATCTGGGCCTGCCCGGCGACGCCCAGGCCCAGGCGATGCGCAACGTCGATGCGTTCTCGGCGGCGATGCGTCACGGGCCGCTGGAGGCGATCATCGCCACCGCGTCGGGCTGCGGGACGATGATGAAGGACTATTCCCACATCCTGACCCGCGATCAGGCCTATACGGAGCGGGCGCTCAAGGTCGCCGATCTAACCAAGGACGTCAGCGAGTTCCTCGCCGGGATCGACGTCGCCCCGCCGCGGCGCTGGTCGGACATCACCGTCGCCTATCACAGCGCCTGCTCGATGCGGAACGCCCAGCACGTGGACGCCGAACCGCGCGCGCTGCTCCAGCGGGTTGGCTACCGGGTCGTGGAGATTGCCGAGCAGCACATGTGCTGCGGTTCGGCGGGCACCTACAACATTCTGCAGCCGGAAATTTCCGGCGAGCTCCGCGCCCGCAAGGTCCGCAACATCGCGGCCGCCGACGCCGACGTGGTCGCCACCGGCAATATCGGCTGCCTGACGCAGCTGCAAAAGGGCTCGCCCGTTCCCGTCGTGCACACGATCGAACTCGTCGATTGGGCCTTGGGCGGTCCGACGCCGCCCGGTATGAAGAAGCTCGCGCGCCGCGCGCGCGACGTCGACGGCAAGGCCTAGGCTGAGGACTCATAAATAGCGCGCAATTCTGTTTGGTTTCGAGGGTTCGGATGCGAGAAGACAAGGCGAAGGACAGGCTTGAGCCTATTCGAGCCTTGGTTTCGAAGCAGAGGGGCGCTCGAAACCAAACCCTCCGGGCGCGGCCGCCGTTGCGCCCGAAGGCGTTGGAAAGGCTCGAAAACCGGTTAGGATTTCCATCGCCATTCCGCCTGTTCGGGCGCAACACCATCGCGCGCAGAATGGGCGTTATTTATGAGTTCTCAACCTAAGGCGTATGGCCGAAGGGCTGGCATTGGGGGCGGCATGAACGACGAGGCGAAGGGCGAGGTCGGGTTCGGTCTACCGGAAGGCGTCGAGCTGAGGGCGCCGGTGGGGCGTGGCTTCGAGGCCGTCCTGACGAAACCGGCGCTTGCCTTCGTCGCCGATCTGGCGCGGACCTTCGAGGCGAGGCGCGCGTCGCTGATGGAGGCCCGCCGCGACCGCCAGGCGGCCTGGGACGCGGGCGCGCTTCCCGATTTTATCGAAGCGACGGCCGAGCTGCGCGAAGGCGAATGGTCGGTCGGCTCTATTCCGCGCGATCTCAAAAGGCGCTGGGTCGAGATTACCGGACCGACCGAGCGCAAGATGATGATCAACGCGCTCAATTCGGGCGCCGACGTGTTCATGGCCGATTGCGAGGACGCGCTCGCGCCCACTTGGGAGAACGTGATCGGCGGCCAGGTCAATCTGTTCGATTACTGGCGTGGCGGGCTTGCCTTCGACGATCCCAAGACGGGCAAGGCCTACCGGGTGGCAGACGCCCCCGCCGTGTTGCTGGTGCGCCCGCGCGGCTGGCATCTGCCCGAGGCCCACATGCTGGTCGACGGCAAGCCCGCCGCCGGCGCTTTCGTCGATTTCGGCCTCTACGCCTTCCACAACGCGGCCCGCGCGCTGGAGCGCGGCAGCGGGCCTTATTTCTATTTGCCCAAGCTGGAAAGCCATCTCGAGGCGCGGCTATGGAACGACGTTTTCGCCAGCAGCGAACGGGCGCTCGGACTGCCGGCCGGCGCGATCAAGGCGACGGTGCTGATCGAGACGCTGCCGGCCGCCTTCGAGATGGACGAGATCCTCTACGAGCTGCGCGAGCGCATCGTCGGGCTCAATTGCGGGCGCTGGGACTACATCTTCTCCTTCATCAAGACGCTGCGCGCCAAGCCCGCCTACGTGCTGCCCGACCGCGGCGAGGTGGTGATGGGCAAGGCCTTCCTCAACACCTACGCGCTCCGCCTCATTCAGACCTGCCACCGGCGCGGCGCCTACGCGATGGGCGGCATGGCGGCGCAGATCCCCAACCGCCGCGACGCGGCCGCCAACGACGCGGCGATGGCGGCGGTCAAGGCCGACAAGGAGCGCGAGGTCGGCCAGGGCCACGACGGCACCTGGGTCGCCCATCCCGATTTGGTGCCGGTGGCGCGCGCCGCCTTCGAGGAGCTGATGCGGGGCGACAACCAGCTCGACCGCCTGCGCGAGGACGTCTCGGTCGGTCAGGCGGCGCTGCTGGAGGTGCATGGCGGGCGGCGCAGCGAGGCGGGGCTGCGCACCAACATCCGCGTCGGCGTGCAATATATCGAGGCGTGGCTGCGCGGCAACGGCGCCGTCCCCCTCTACAATCTGATGGAGGACGCGGCGACGGCGGAGATCTCGCGCACCCAGATCTGGCAATGGCTCAAGCACGGCGCGGACCTCGAGGACGGCAGGAAGGTCGACCTGGCGCTGGTGGAAGGCCTCATCGGCGACGAAATGGCCAAGTTGCGGACGACGCTCGGGAGCCAAGCCTTCGAGCAAGGACGCTTCGAGCAGGCGGTGGGTGTGTTTTCGTCGCTCGTCCTCGCGGTCGAGCTCGAGCCCTTCCTGACGCTTCCCGCCTATCGGCTCATCGCCTGACAAGGGCGGATGCAACGCCGCCTTTTCCGCCGGTTCGGGCGGTGGGCTTTGCCGAAAAATACGGACAATTTCAATTGTCATTAGAATGATTTCTTAGGATTCCACGGGTACTCTCGCCCGATCGTGCGGAGTCGCCGAGCCTGGGAGGCCTGCTTCATGAGCGAGACGCCGAAGAAACTCTTCCGGATCGAGCACGTGCGCGCCGGCTGGGACGTTCTCGATGAGGCCCGGCACCGGGAGATCATGGCCGCGCTCGACGACCTCAAGCTGTGCAGCGACCGATCGATTGTCCATCTCGCCGAGTCCGAATCGGCGGAGGCCGAGAAGCTCAAGAGCGAGTTGCGCGACATCCACCAAGCCATCCTGCGCACCAAGCGGGACATCGCCACGATCCACGACGGCAGCCTCAAGGACAGGCCCGGGTCGCACATAGCCGACGAACTCGCCGCGATCGTCGGCAGCACCGAATCGGCGACGCAGGCGATCCTCCAGGCGGCCGAGGAGATCGACCGGGCCGCCGCCGATCTGGCGGCCTCGCCCAGTGGCGAGCGGCAGGCGGAGGCGGCGAAGGACATCCAGGACCAGATCGTCGCCATCTTCGAGACCTGCAACTTTCAGGATCTGACCGGACAGCGCGTCACCAAGGTGATCGACACCTTCCGCTTCATCGAGGAGCGCGTCGCCCAAATGATGGAGATCTGGGGCGGGCTGGAAAATCTCGGCGCCGAAGCGGCGAGGACTCTCGATGGACCGGGCGAAACGCCGCCGTTGAACGGCCCCACGCCCGCCGGCACGCCGGGCGTGGTCTCGCAAAACGACATCGACGCGATGTTCGACTAGAGCACCGGCAAGCCACAGGAAGGGGCCGCGCTGCGCGATACCTCCCTTGCCGCGATAGGGGCGATCCGTTAGAACGCGGGCCACGCTGAAGATCGCGCTTGTGGCAAGCCGGATTGCTCCCATGGCAAAAAAAGACAAACCCGTGCGCCCCAAGGCACGTCTGCCGAAAGGGTTGCGGGACGTCGAGCCGGCTGAAAGCCGCGCTGTGGATCGGATGGTGGGCGCGATCCGGCGGGTCTGCGAGGCCTATGGCTTCGAGCCGCTGGAGACACCGGCCTTCGAGTACAGCGACGCGCTCGGCAAGTTCCTGCCCGACGCCGACCGGCCCAACGAGGGCGTGTTTTCGCTCACCGACGATGACGACCAATGGGTTTCGCTGCGCTACGACCTGACCGCGCCGCTCGCCCGTTACGTCGCCGCCAATTACGACGCGCTGCCGAAGCCCTTCCGGCGCTACCAGACCGGCAATGTCTGGCGCAACGAAAAGCCGGGGCCGGGACGCTACCGCGAGTTCCGGCAGTTCGACGCCGATACGGTGGGCACGGCGAGCGTGGCGGCCGACGCCGAGCTCTGTATGCTGGCGGCCGAGACCCTGGAGGAGGCGGGCATCGCGGCCGGTCATTACGTCATCAGGGTCAACAACCGCAAGCTGCTGGATGCGGTGCTCCACCAGGCGGGGATCGACCCGGAGGGGTCCGGCGAGGCGGCCAAGCGGCTGACGGTGATGCGCACCATCGACAAGCTCGAGCGGCTGGGCGCGCCGGCGGTCGAGCTGCTGCTGGGCCCGGGGCGCAAGGACGAATCGGGCGATTTCACCGCCGGGGCGGGGCTCGATCCCGCCCAAATCGACCGGATCATGGGCTTCGTCAACGCCGGCAGCGAGGGCCGAGGCCAGACGCTCTCGGCGCTGGCGCCGCTGGTCGAGGCCAATGAGACCGGGCGCGAGGGGCTGGCCGAGCTCGCGCGCATGGACGAGCTTCTGAGCGCGGGCGGCTTCGAGGCCGACCGGGTGGTGATCGATCCGGCAATCGTGCGCGGCCTCGACTACTACACCGGGCCCGTCTTCGAGTCGGAGCTCACCTTCGAGACGGCGGGCGAGGACGGCCAAAGCGCGCGCTTCGGCTCGGTCGGCGGCGGTGGGCGCTACGACGGCCTGGTCGCGCGCTTCAAGGGCGTCGAGGTCCCGGCGACGGGCTACTCGGTCGGCATTTCCCGCCTTTTCGCGGCGCTCGCCGCGCTCGGCCAGACGGCCGCCGAAGGCGTCGCCGGACCGGTGATCGTGCTGGTCATGGACCAGGATTGCCTCGCGACCTATCAGCGGTTCGCCATGGCGCTGCGCGGGGCGGGGCTCAGGGCGGAGATGTATCTGGGAACCTCGGGCATGCGGGCGCAGATGAAATACGCCGACAGGCGCGGCGCGCCCTGCGTGGTGATCCAGGGCGAGGAGGAGCGCGCGCGCGGCGAGGTCACCATCAAGGACCTGATCGAGGGCGCCAAGCGCTCGGCCGAGATAGCGGACAATATGGAGTGGCGCGAGGGGGCAGGCGCGCAATTCGCCGTGCCCGAGGCGCAGCTCGTCGAGGCGGTGCGCAAGGTCCTCGACGGCCACCGGGTCTAGGCCGCCGCCATGGTCGCCGAAACCGCCCAGAAATTCGCCGCCCTCGAAGCCCAGGCCGCGACGCTGATGGATCTCTTCACCAGCGCCGGCTACGAGGCGATCGCGCCGGCCATCATCCAGCCGGCCGCGGTCTATCTCGACCGGCTGGGCGAGGAGATCCGGGGGCGGACCTATCTGTTCACGGATCTGGGCGGCGAGGAGCTGTGCCTGCGGCCGGACCTCACCGTGCCGGTCTGCCGGCTCTATCTCGAGCGCCACCCCGAAGCCGACAGGCGCGCGCGCTACTGCTACAACGGCCCGGCCTTCCGCTATCAATCCGCCGCCGATACGAGCCGCGAGGCGCGCGAGTTCCGCCAGGCCGGGATCGAGCTGATCGGCGCCGACGACACGATCGAGGCCGAGACCGAGGTGGTGCGCCTCGCCGTCGAGGCGCTGGCCACGGCGGGGCTCGAAGCCTACCGGCTGAAGCTCGGCGATCTCGGTCTGTTCCAGGCGCTGATCGAGGCGCTCGACATGCCGGAGCGCTGGCGGCTGCGGCTGTGGCACGCCTTTTGGCGCCCGGCCAGGTTCCACGCGCTGATCAAGGGGTTGGCCTCGGGGCGGGGGAGCGGCATCTCGGAGCCGGCGAGCGAGCTACTCGCCCAGCTCGATCCCGACGACGCGGAGGGCGCCGAGCGGCGGGTCGCCGCCTATCTCGAGCAGCACGGCGTTCCGGTGATCGGCGTGCGCGGCCCAAGCGAGATCGCCGAGCGCCTGCGCGAGCGCGCCGCCGACGCGCGCGAGGAGCCGCTGCCCAAGGAGGCGGTGGCCTTGATCGAGGATTTTCTCGCAGTCGCCGGCCCGCCGGGCGAGGCGATCGACCGGATCGCGGCGCTGACCAAGGGCGCCGGCGTCGATATCGGGCAGGCCCTAGAAAGGTTCCACGCCCAGTTGGCGAGCTTTGCCCTGCACGGCATCGGCCTCGAGGAGGCGGAGTTCGACGCCGAGTTCGGCCGCAACATCGAATACTACACGGGCCTCGTCTTTCAGATCGAGCAGCCCGAGGGCGGCCTCACCGGTCCGGTCGCCGGCGGCGGGCGCTATGATGGCCTGCTGACCGAGTTGGGCGCGCCCAAGCGCGTGCCGGCGGTGGGCTGCGCGATCCACACCGAGCGTCTGCTCATGGCGGTCGCGGGAGGTGGCGATGGCTGAGCGGCCGCTTGTGTTCGCCGTCCCCTCCAAGGGGCGGCTGATGGAGCAGACCCACGAGCTGTTCGCGGGCGTGGGCCTCGCGATCCGCAAGGATGGCGACAGCCGGGGATACCGGGGGTCGCTCGAAGGGGTCGACGGGGTCGAAATAGCCTTTCTGTCGGCTTCCGAAATCGCCGATCAGCTGCGGCTCGGCCATGTCGACCTCGGCGTCACCGGCGAGGATCTCATCCATGAGGCCATGGGCGACGCCGAAGCGCGGCTTGACGTCGTGAGAGCGCTCGGCATCGGCAAGGCCGACGTGGTGGCGGCCGTGCCGGATTGCTGGATCGACGTCACCCGGATGAGCGACCTCGATGACGTGGCGGGGATCTTCCACCGCGAGCATGGACGCCGGCTGCGGGTGGCGACCAAATACACCAACCTGACCCGCCGGTTCTTCGCCAGGAGCGGCGTCTCGGGCTACCGCATCGTCGAGAGCCTCGGGGCGACGGAGGGCACGCCCGCGGCGGGGACGGCCGAGATGATCGTCGACATCACCTCGACCGGCGCGACGCTCAGGGCCAACCATCTGCGGGTACTCGACGACGGCGTGATCCTGCGCTCGCAGGCGGTGCTGGTGGCGCTGCGGGAGGCCGAGGGCGAGGCGCTCGACAGGGTGGTCTCGGCGATCCGCGCGCGTTTCGAGGCGGGCGTTTGACGGAGCGGCTAGACGGCGAGCAGGCGCAGGGTACGGCCCTTGAGGCGCCGGACCTCCTTGGCGATCGGCCACAGGGCGGATGAATGCTTGACGGCGCGCTTCAGCGCCAGGTGCGATTGGAGCCCGCGCGCATAGAGCTCGCCCTGTAGGGTCAGCCCCTCGATGGTGTGGAAGCGTGCGCGCTCGCCGGTGCACCAGCGCAGCTTGTGGGCGTCGCCGCCGGCGCCGCAATCGAGCACCTCGACCCCCGCCCCGGCCAGGTGCCCGACCATCCGCAAGAACAGGATATTGCCGGGGGCGAAGCGGCGCAGTGGACCCGCCGCGGTCGAGGAGATCAGCCCGTAGAACCGGTTTTTGACCATGACGCCCATATTGGTCGCGACGATGTCGCCGCCGCATTGGAGCGCGAAAAGCTGGAGCGACAGGCCGTCAGGGTCTTGCAGCGCGTCCATCAGCCGCGCGTAGAACGCCTCGATGGCGCCGTCGGCGAAGAAGTCGTCGATGCCGCTATTAGCGAACTGGGCGCGCTTCTGCGCGATCATAGCCGCGAACACGCGCCTGCGCGTCTCCGGCTCGGTGGCGTGGATGAAGGCGAGGGCGCCGCGGTCGGCGAGCCGGCGTTCGCAGCGGTGAAGCTCGCGTCTCGAGCTCGAGCTGAAGCGTGCCTCGTGGTGACGGCGCCAGTCGGGATCGAGCGCGAACCAGCGGCCGGGTTCGGGCGAGACGGCGTGGGGGAGCGCGAGGAACGGGTTTTCGTGTCTCCCCAGCTCGCGGGGCTGATCGGCGAGATGAACGGCGTCGACGGGGGGGAGTGCTGCTAGCACCTCGCACCACAGATCGGCGAAGGAGGCCCGCGCGGCGTCCTCGAGGAAGGCGGAATGAAACAGGCCCGCGGCGTAATTGCCCTGGCCGTTGCCGAGCCACTCGAGAACGCGGATGCCGACGTGGTTTGTAATGGCGAGCGGCAGAAGAAACAGGCAGGCCCCTCCGGCGTCGAACCCAGCGACGACGCGAAGGTCCTGCGCGCTGCCGCCGGTGCGGGCCCATGCCGCCACCCAGTTGAAGCTCTGCTGCGGCTCGGTATGGGCCGCGAGCTGAAGCCCGCGCCATGTTTCCTCGGCGGCAGCGAGGTCCGCGAACACCTTGATCTCGACGCCGGCAGCGCCGCCAGCAGGCAGGCGGACCGGGCCGGCCGGCGCTCTCTCGAGGCTGATGCGCTCAAGCGTCATGGTATGGCGAAGTGCCTCTGATAACCGCGTTCTGCTTCCCCGGAAACGGTCCACCGCCGGAGAGGCGGCGCCTGCCGGAGAGCGTGGAGCTTACCCTACGGGTTCGCCGCCGCGGGGCTCAATGAAGACCGTGCCGCTTGGTAAAGCCGGTTGGTAAACGGGAGCGGCGCGGTTTCGCGCATTTTCGGCGCGCTCGCGGGGCGGCGGACGGGGCCGAGGCGAGGCAAAGAAAAAGGGCCGCCCTGGGGGCGGCCCTTTGTTGATTGCGCGGCGGGTGGCTTACATCATCCCGCCCATGTCGCCCATGCCCGGAGGCGGCATCGCGGGCTCGTCCTTCTTGGGAGCCTCGGCGACGCCGGCTTCGGTCGTCACCAGCAGGCCCGCGACCGAGGCTGCGTCCTGCAGCGCCGTCCTCACCACCTTGGCCGGGTCGATGATGCCCTTGGCGAGCATGTCGCCGAACTCGTTGTTCTGGGCGTCATAGCCGAAGGAGGCCTTGTTCTCGTCGAGGATCTTGCCGACCACGATCGAGCCTTCGACGCCGGCGTTCTCGGCGATCTGGCGGATCGGGGCCTGGAGCGCGCGGCGGACGATGTTGATGCCGGCCTCCTGGTCCTGGTTGTCGCCCTCGACCTCGATGAACCTGGAGGCGCGCAGCAGCGCCACGCCGCCGCCGGGAACGATGCCTTCCTCGACGGCCGCCCGGGTGGCGTTGAGGGCGTCGTCGACGCGGTCCTTGCGCTCCCTCACCTCGATCTCGGTCGCACCGCCGACCTTGATGACGGCGACGCCGCCGGAGAGCTTGGCGAGGCGTTCCTGCAGCTTCTCGCGGTCGTAGTCGGAGGTGGTGTCCTCGATCTGGGCGCGGATCTGGGTGACCCGCGCCTCGATGTCGCCCTTCTTGCCGGCTCCGTCGACGATCGTGGTGTCGTCCTTGGAGATCGAGATGCGCTTGGCGCTGCCAAGCATGTCGAGGGTGACGTTCTCGAGCTTGATGCCGAGATCCTCGGAGATCACCTGACCGCCGGTCAGCACGGCGATGTCCTGCAGCATGGCCTTGCGGCGGTCGCCGAAGCCGGGTGCCTTGACGGCCGCGACCTTGAGGCCGCCGCGCAGCTTGTTGACCACCAGCGTCGCGAGCGCCTCGCCCTCGACGTCCTCGGCCAGGATCAGCAGCGGCCGGCCCGACTGGACGACGGCTTCGAGCACCGGAAGCATCGCCTGCAGGTTGGAGAGCTTCTTCTCGTGGATCAGAAGGTGGGGATCCTCGAGCTCGCAGATCATCTTCTCGGCGTTGGTGATGAAGTAGGGCGAGAGATAGCCGCGGTCGAACTGCATGCCCTCGACCACGTCGAGCTCGGTTTCGAGGCTCTTGGACTCCTCGACGGTGATCACGCCCTCGTTGCCGACCTTCTGCATCGCCTCGGCGATCTTCTGGCCGATGTCCTTCTCGCCATTGGCCGAAATCGTGCCGACCTGCTCGATCTCCTCCGAGGAGCTGACCTTCTTGGCCTTTTTCTGAATGTCCTTGACGACCTCGGTGACGGCCTTGTCGATGCCGCGCTTGAGATCCATCGGGTTCATGCCGGCGGCCACGGCCTTGAGGCCCTCGCGCACGATCGCCTGGGCGAGCAGGGTCGCGGTGGTGGTGCCGTCGCCGGCGATGTCGTTGGTCTTGGAGGCAACCTCGCGGAGCATCTGCGCGCCCATGTTCTCGAACCTGTCCTCGAGCTCGATCTCCTTGGCGACGGTCACGCCGTCCTTGGTGGTACGCGGCGCGCCGAAGGATTTCTCCAAGATCACGTTGCGGCCCTTGGGGCCGAGGGTCACGCGGACCGCATCGGCCAGGGTATTGACGCCGCGCATCATTCTGTCGCGGGCATCCGAATGGAATTTAACGTCTTTGGCAGCCATATCTCATCTCACTCCTGAAGACGGCTTGGGATTTTCACACGATGATTGGGGCGAGGCGGGCCGAAAGGCTCAGCCCTGAAGCACGCCCATGATGTCGGATTCCTTCATGATCAACAGCTCCTCGCCGTCTATCTTGACCTCGGTGCCCGACCATTTGCCGAACAGCACCTTGTCGCCCTTCTTCACATCGAGGGGCGTGAGCTTGCCGTCGTCGCCGCGGGCACCGGGGCCTGCGGCCAAAACCTCGCCGGTTTGCGGCTTTTCGGCCGCGGTGTCGGGAATGATGATCCCGCCCGACGTTTTCAATTCCTCGTCGATGCGCCGCACGACGACACGATCATGGAGGGGACGAAACTTCATAGGGTGTCTCTCCGGTTACACTTGAAGGTTGGAAGCAAAGTTCGAATGTTGGCGTGCACAGCGGAATTCAAGTCTCACGTTGCGGGCACGGCGGTTGTGGTTCAAACGATTGTTTAGCACTCGAGTGGCGCGAGTGCTAACCGATAAGCGGCTAGATATGGCAGCCTCGATTCGATGTCAAGAATGGGGTCGAAATCATTGGTTAATCGCCGCTCCCGAGGCGGTGCCGCCGCGATCGCGAAGCGGACGCCGAAAATGCGTGTTGCCCTTGCCCGCCGGTTTATGGAAAGTCTCGAAGATGCAGGGGAACTGATTCGCTTCGATGACGAAGGCACCCAGCGCCGGCGGGGCCAATGGCGGACGCCCGCAATGGCTTGAGATCGCGATCCTGTTCGCCATGGCGCTCGCGGCCATGGCCTTTGCCGCCGGTCTCCACATCCAATCGGGCGTCGCGCTCGCCTCGGCGACGATCGCCGGCCTCGCCCTGTTCCTGGTGATGGCGGCATCGCAAACCGCCCTCACGCGCGCCCACCGCAGCGCGGACGCCGTCCGCAAGGTCAAGGACATCGAGACGTCGATGGGCGGATTGACCAACGACATCAGGCGCATGGGCGGGCTCGCCGAACGCTTCGAGGGGCTCGACGAATTGATCGACAAGGTGACGCGGCTCGAAAAGGCGATCGAGAAGGTCGACGGCCTCGACGCGGTGGGCGAAATCGAGGAAGTGAGTCAGAAGGTGCTCAGCATCGAGCGCATGTCGAGCGACCTGGAGCGCCTGGACACCCGCGTCGAGGCGCTCAAGCAGCAGATCCGTTTCGAGGCCGAACAGCGCCAGGACAAGATCACGGCGGAGCTGCAGGTGCTCGAGACCCTGATCAAGCAGCTGGCCGAGAAGCTGACCTTCGAGGGCCAGGCCGCCGGCCGCCACAACGGGCCTGCGGAGCGGAGTGGTCAGGCAGCCGCAGCGGTCCCGGCCGAAACCGCCGGCGATCCGCACCGCGTCGGCTGGGACGAGGAGGAGTTGGAGGCCGCCGAGGAGTTCATGATCGAGGTCGTCCGCCAGTCCATCGAGGCGAACAAGGTCGACCTCTATCTCCAGCCGATCGTGACGTTGCCCGAACGCAAGGTCGAGGCCTACGAGGCGCTCACCCGGCTGCGCGGCGACTCCGACGAGGTCATCATGCCCAAGGACTGTCTGCCGATCGCCGAGCAGTCGGGCATGATGCCGCTGATCGACAACGTCATGCTGTTCCGCTGCGTCCAGGTGCTGCGGCGGCTCTCGGAGCGCTCGAGCGGGCGGTCGGTGTTCTGCAACATCTCCGCCCATTCGCTGCTCGATCCCGAATTCTTTCCCGAATTCATCTCCTTCATGGAGCGCAACAGCGCGCTGTCGCAGACGCTCGTCTTCGAGTTCAACCAGGCGATGATCAAGAATTGCGGTGCGCTGGAGATCGAGAGCCTGAACGCGCTCTCCTCGCTCGGCTTCCGCTTCTGTCTCGATCACGTGCACGATCTCGGCGTCGATTTCGATGCCCTCCACGCCAAGGGCTTCCATTACGTCAAGATCGCCGCCGACGTGTTCCTGAACCGCATGGCCGAGGTCGGCGCGCCGATTCACGCCGCCGACATGGGCGCCTATCTCGATCGTCACGGCATCGAGCTGATCATCGAAAAGGTCGAGGACGAGCGCAGCCTGCGGGAGCTCGTCACCTACGACGTCAAGACCGCCCAGGGCTTCCTGTTCTCCGAGCCGCGGCCGGTGCGTCCCGAGATCTTCCAGGAGAGCGCCACCGCCAGCGCCGCCTAGGGGAGGCTCCGGCCTGGCTTGACCGTGACGGCGCGAACGCCTAGCACGCGCCGATGAACGACGCGCTCGACCCAATTCCCGTGATCGGCGGCATCGGACCGCTCGCGGCGGACTACGATCTCATGCTGTGCGACGTGTGGGGGGTGCTACATAACGGCAGGGACGTGTTCGCGCCCGCCGTCGGCGCGACCCGCGCGTTTCGCGAAACCGGCGGCACCGTCATGCTGATCTCCAATTCGCCGCGCCCGCGCCCGCGCCTGATCGAGCAGCTCGACGGGCTGGGCGTTGCTAGAAGCGCCTACGACGCCGTCGTCACCTCGGGCGACGTGACGCGCGCCGAGCTCACCGCCCGCCCTGGCGTCGAGGTCTTCCATCTTGGGCCCGAGCGCGACAAGGGCATCTTCGAAGGTCTCGACCTTGCCTTCGCGCCGGTCGGCGAGGCCGACATCGTCGTCTGCTCGGGCCTGTTCGACGACACCAGCGAGACGCCGGAGGACTACCGCGACTGCCTGGCGCGCCTGAAGAAGCTCTCGCTACCCATGATCTGCGCCAACCCCGACATTCAGGTCGAGCGGGGCGACACCCTCGTATACTGCGCCGGCGCGCTGGCCCAGGCCTATGAGCGCTTGGGCGGCGAGGTCGTCTATGCCGGCAAGCCCCACCGTCCGATCTACGATCTGGCGTTTGCCGAAGCGGGCGCGCTGCGCGGGGCGCAGGTGGCGGGCGAGCGCGTCTTCGCGGTCGGCGACGGCCTCGACACCGACATGGCGGGCGCCGCGGCCATCGGCGTCGACGCGTTCTATGTCGCAAGCGGGCTGCACGGCGGCGGCCGCGGGTCTCTCGACGAGGGCAAGGTCGCGCGCCTGTTCGAGGGGCGCGTGGCGCGGCCGCTTGCCGCGCTCTCCGAGCTTCGCTGGTGAAGAGGGATCAGTCTTCGAAGACGGCGCTGATCTTGGTCTTCAGGGCGGCGGCGTTGAACGGTTTGACGATGTAGTTGTTGACGCCCGCCTTCTTCGCGGCGATCACGTTCTCCGTCTTCGATTCCGCCGTCACCATGATGAACGGGGTGCGATGCAGCCGTTCGTCGCCTCGGACCTCCTTGAGGAGCTCGTAACCCGTCATCGGCGCCATGTTCCAGTCGGAGATCACCAGACCGTATTTGCGGCGCCGCATCATCTCCAAGGCTTCGCCGCCGTCGGCGGCTTCGTCCACCTCGTTGAATCCGAGCTGCTTGAGGAGATTGCGGATGATCCGGATCATGGTCTTGTAGTCGTCGACCACAAGAACCGGCGTGGCAAGGTCAATCGCCATACTCGAGCGCTCCATCCCCAAGGCGCGGGTCCGTTCAAGTGCCCGCAAATTCGCAGGTCACGGCCACATTGTCCCGCGATCCCCGCCGGCCGGGCACGATCCATGAGCCGCACCGCCTGACACGCCTAGAAGATATGCCCCGCCGTTGAAAATAGGGTTAACCCGGGAGGCGCCTGGCCGCGCGCGCCGATCACGAAACGGAATTGCTTCAATCCAGCCCGGAAAGGCTCTAGTGTGCGCCGCGACAAAGGGGCATTGGGGGCAATGATCATGGCCAACGACGGCGAGGAGACGGTTCTCAAGGGACATTTCTTCGAGGATCTCGACGTGGGCATGGAGGCGAGCCTCGCCAAGACCATCACCGCCGCCGACATCGACACCTTCGCCGAGCTGTCGGGCGACCGCAATCCGGTCCATCTCGACGCCGCCTACGCGGCGGGAACGATGTTCAAGGAACGCATCGCCCACGGCATCCTGACCGCGGCGCTGATCTCCGCCGTCATCGGCACGAAGCTGCCGGGTCCGGGCTGCATCTACGTCTCGCAAAACCTCAATTTCCGCGCGCCGGTCAAGATCGGCGACGAGGTGGTCGCGACGGTCGGCGTAGCCGAGCTCATCGACAAACGCCGGCGGGCGGTGCTCGCCTGCGAATGCACGGTCGCCGACAAGGTGGTGCTCGACGGCGAGGCGGTGGTGGTCGTGCCGTCCCGCGCGCCATAGGTTCGAGGTGCGCCTCGCGGCGGCGATCGGCGAAGTCCATGGACGTCATCAGAGGCCCCCAGGCACTTTCCGGTCCGCTCGCCGCGTCGGTGCTCGCGATCGGCAATTTCGACGGCGTCCACCGCGGCCATCAGGCGGTGCTGGAGGCGGCGCTGGGCGCCGCGCGGGAGGCGGGTTCGGCCGCCGGCGTGATGGTGTTCGAGCCCCACCCCCGGCAATATTTCAAGCCCGAGGAGCCGCTGTTCCGCCTCACCCCGCTCGATCTCAAGCTCAAGCTGTTCGAGCTGCTGGGGCTCGATTTCGCCGTCGTCCTCGACTTCGACAAGTCGCTGGCGGGCAGGGAGCCCGAGGACTTCGTCAAGGAGATCCTGGTGGCTGGTCTGGGGGTGCGCCACGTGGTGACGGGCTACGACTTTCATTTCGGCAAGAACCGCCGGGGCACGCCTGACTTTCTTCGCGCCATGGGGCGCGAGATCGGCTTCGGCGTCACCATCGTCGAAGAGGTGGGCGGCGGCGGGGACTCGTTCTCCTCCAGCCAGGCGCGCGCCCTGCTGCGAGCGGGCGAGGTTCGCGCCGCGGCCGAGATCCTGGGCTATTGGTGGCGGGTGCTGGGCCGGGTCGAGGCGGGCGCGGCGCGGGGAACGGGGCTAGGCTACCCGACGGCGAACCTCACGCCGCCGGCCAATTTCGACCTCGCCCACGGCATCTACGCGGTGCGGACGATGGTGCCCCAGGGGCGCTTCGGGGGTGCCGCCTATGTGGGCCGCCAGCCGACCTATGACGGCAAGGAGACGGTGATCGAGGCCTTTCTCTTCGACTTCGAGGGCGACCTCTACGGGCGGGAGATCGAGATCGAGTTCATCGAGCGGCTTAGGGGCGACGAGCGCTTCGCGACGCCCCAGGACTTGACGGCGCAGATGCAGCGCGACTGCGAGGCGGCGCGCGCCGTGCTAGCCGCGCTCGAAGGCGCCGATCCCATGGACCGCTTTCCCCTGGGGCGGGCGCTCGGCGGGCGCGCCTCGGCCTGAAGGGCGATCCGCGTTGGCGCCCCAAGGCGCCCGACGGCCAATGAGCGCTGGATTGTTGGGGGCGGCGTTGCTAGAACCCGCGCCCAAGCGGAACCTTTGGGCCGAACCGAATCATGGGCGAAAACAGGGACGGAAGCGGCGGGGGAGGGGCGCGCGACTGGCGCGAGACGCTGTTTCTGCCGCAAACCGATTTTCCGATGAAGGCGGGCTTGCCGCAGCGCGAGCCGCAACTGCTCGAGCGATGGGCGGATCAGGGTCTTTACAAGCGCCTGCGCGAAGCGGCGCAGGGCCGCGACAAGTTCATCCTGCATGACGGCCCGCCCTACGCCAACGGCAACATCCACATAGGTACTGGCCTCAACAAGATCCTAAAGGATGTGGTGGTGCGCTCGCAGCAGATGATGGGCAAGGACGCCAATTACGTGCCCGGCTGGGACTGCCACGGGCTGCCCATCGAATGGAAGATCGAGGAGGAGTACCGCGCCAAGGGCAGGAACAAGGACGAGGTGCCAATCATCGCGTTCCGCGCCGAGTGCCGGGACTTCGCCGAGCATTGGATCGGGGTTCAGCGCGAGGAGTTCAAACGCTTGGGCGTGGGGGGCGACTGGGAGCATCCCTACACCACAATGTCCTTCGATGCGGAAGCAACGATCGCGACCGAGTTGATGAAATTTGCCATGTCAGGCGCGTTTTACCGGGGTTCCAAGCCGGTGATGTGGTCGGTGGTGGAGCGCACCGCGCTCGCCGAGGCCG
>CAYVYD010000014.1:0-17245 GCA_964454415.1 uncultured Hyphomicrobiaceae bacterium
GATGGCGTCGATGGCGGCGCGGATCTGGTCCATGGAGCTGCAGTCGCGGGGGGGGATGCGGGTCATGGCGCGGCACTCCACCAATTGTCGGGGGCGGGCTGGGAACCGGCGGCCAGCTCGAGCGCGAAGGCGGCGCGCAGCAGCGTCTCCTCGCCGAAGGGCTTGGCGATGAGATGCAGCCCCAGCGGCGTCCCCTCGCCCGACAGCCCCGCCGGAATCGAAATCGCCGGCAGTCCCGCCATGTTGGCGGGCACCGTGAAGACGTCGTTGAGATACATCTCGACCGGATCGCCCGACTTCTCGCCGAGCGCGAAGGCGGGCGCCGGCGTCGTCGGCGTCAAGAGCACGTCGACCTCGCCGAAGGCCTCGTCGAAATCGCGCTTGATCAGCGAGCGCACCTGCTGAGCCTTCAAGTAATAGGCGTCGTAATAGCCGGCCGAGAGCACGTAGGTGCCGATCAGCACGCGGCGCTGGACCTCGGCGCCGAAGCCAGCCGCGCGGGTGTTCTCGTACATCGCGGCCACGTCGTCGCCGGCGACGCGCAGCCCGTAGCGCACGCCGTCATAGCGGGCGAGGTTGGAGGAGGCCTCGGCGGGCGCCACGATGTAATAGGCGGGGAGTGCGTATTTGGTGTGCGGGAGCGAGACCTCGCGGATCTCCGCGCCCGCCGCGCGGGCCCATTCGATCCCCTTCTGCCACAGCGCCTCGATCTCCTTGCCCATGCCGGGGGCGCGGTATTCGGCGGGGATGCCGACGACAAGCCCTTCGAGGCCGCGCTCGAGGCCGGCTGTGAAATCGGGGACGGGCCGATCCACGCTGGTCGTGTCCTTGGGGTCGTGACCCGCCATCACCGAGAGCATGAGTGCGGCGTCGGTGACGGTTCGGGTGATGGGGCCGGCCTGGTCGAGGGAGGAGGCGAAGGCGACGATCCCCCAGCGCGAGCAGCGCCCATAGGTGGGCTTGAGGCCGACGGTACCGGTCAGCGCCGCCGGCTGGCGGATCGAGCCGCCGGTGTCGGTGGCGGTGGCGCCGGGGCAAAGGCGGGCGGCGACGGCGGCCGAGGAGCCGCCGGACGAGCCCCCCGGCACCAGCTTGGCTTCGCTCCCCTGGCGCCGCCAGGGATTGACGCATGGGCCACGGAAGCTGGTCTCGTTGGAGGAGCCCATGGCGAACTCGTCGCAATTGAGCTTGCCGAGCATCACCGCGCCCGCGGCCCACAGATTGGCGGTCACGGTCGCCTCGTAGGTCGGCGTGAAGCCATCGAGGATGTGCGAGCAGGCGGTGGTGCGCACGCCCTTTGTGCAGAACAGGTCCTTGACGCCGAGCGGCACCCCCTCGATCACCCTCCCCTCGCCCTTGGCGAGGCGCTCGTCGGACGCCTTCGCCATCTCGAGCGCGCGCTTCCCCGTCACCAGCACGAAGGCGTTGAGCGCCCCGTTCGCCTCCTCGATCGCGTCGAGATGGGCTTGCGCCAGCTCCTGGGCTGAAAATTCCTTCGATTTCAGTCCCTTGGATGCGTCAAACAGGGTCAGATCGGTGAGCGCGTTCACGGGGTCGGTCTCACTCCACCACCTTGGGAACGACGAAGTAATGGTCGGCGCGCTCGGGCGCGTTGGCGAGGATGTCGTCGGCGATGCCGCCGTCGGTCACCTCGTCGGCGCGCTGCTTCATGGTCGTGGCTACGGCGCTCGTCATAGGCTCGACGCCCGCCGTCTCGACCTCGCCGAGCTGCTCGACCCACTCGAGAATGCCCGAGAGCTCGCCCTCCAGGCGCGCGGCGTCGTCCTCGCTCACGCGGATGCGGGCGAGGCTTGCGATGTGGCGAACCGTGGCGCGATCAACCTTCATGAACCACTTCCCTCGTCTCACCCCTCATGTCACGAAACACCGCGCAATGAAAGCCCCGGGCGGCCGGGGTTCGAGGCCACCCGAACACGCTTCAAAGCTCGACCGGCTTGCCGGGTTCGGGCACCACCACGCCGAGGCCGTCGGCGTGCTCGATGAATTTTTCCGGATTCTGATCGATGATCGGGAAGGTGCCGTAATGGATCGGGATCGCCGCCTGGAAATCGAAGAACTTCTTGCAGGCCATCGCCGCCGTCCGCCCGCCCATGGTGAAGCGATCGCCGATCGGGACCAGCCCCACCTGCGGCTCGAAGAGCTCGCCGATCAGGCCCATGTCGAGGAACATGTCGGTGTCGCCCATGTGGTAGAGCACCTCGCCGTCGCCCATGCGGAAGACGAGCCCGCAGGCGGCGCCGAGATAGACCGGCTTGCCGTCGATCATGGTCGAGGAGGAATGGTTGGCCTGGACGAAGGAGACGTCGAAATCGCCCTGGTCGACGGTGCCGC
The DNA here is from genome assembly GCA_964454415.1 of uncultured Hyphomicrobiaceae bacterium. Classification (GTDB taxonomy): domain Bacteria; phylum Pseudomonadota; class Alphaproteobacteria; order Rhizobiales; family Methyloligellaceae; genus JAJFHN01. Next base: position 2,353 of record CAYVYD010000014.1, read on the forward strand.
CGGTATTGGCCGGGTCGACGGCCTCGACGCCCCTGGCGTTCAGGAACATGGCGAGCTCGAACACGCTGACGAGCTTGGCGCCGGTGATCCGGCAGATCGCGGCCGCGTCGCCCACGTGATCGTCATGGCCGTGGCTCAGCACCACGTGCGTCGCGCCGGCGCTCGCTTCCTCGAGGGTGAGGCCAGAACCCTCGAAGGTCGGGTTGCCGGTGAGGAACGGGTCGATCATCACCACGCTCGCGCCGGTTTCCAGGCGAAAGGCCGAGTGGCCCATCCAGGTCAATATCATGCGCCCCTCCTGCGGCGTCTGCGAAAAGGAATGACTGCGAATGGGGAGCGAGTATAAAGCGGAGCCGGTCGGCGGCAACAACCGGTCATCGCCCGGGGCCGCGCGGCCGGAGAACGAGCGAGCCCCGCCCATGGCTTCCGATCGGTCGATCACCATCGAGCAATTGAGCCGCCGGCTCGAGCCCGGCGGACGGCTGCTCGGCCTCGACATGGGAACCAAGACCATCGGGCTCGCGCTCTCCGATGTGAGCTGTTCCATCGCCACGCCGCTCGCCACCATCGCCCGCGCCAAATTCTCCAGCGACCTGAAGAAGCTAGCGGAAGTCATTGACGAAAATAATGTTTCAGCCCTGGTCATCGGCCTGCCCGTGAACATGGACGGCAGCGAGGGACCGCGCGCGCAGTCGGTGCGCGCCTTCGCCCGCAACCTGGGCGCGACGCTTCCCCTGCCGGTCGTCTTCTGGGACGAACGGCTCTCCACGGTGGCGGTCGAGCGCACTCTGATCGAGGCCGATGCGAGCCGCAGGCGGCGCAAGCAGGTGGTCGACAAGATGGCCGCCTCCTTCATTCTGCAGGGCGCGCTCGACCGGCTCGCCGCGCTGCGCCGAGGACGGCCCCGCGGGACTTCGCGTTAACGCTCGGCCAAGCATTTTTCCAACGCCCCATCGGCGGCCTTGCTGCGTTGGGCGGAAGCGCCTATAGAGTTCCCTTTAATGAGCATCGCGGCCGCACCGAGCGTTTTTCACTTTCCGCACCGCCACCTCCTCGGAATCGAAGGTCTGACGCCGGCGGAGATCACCGGACTCCTCGACCTCGCCGACGACGCGGCCCGGTTCAACCGTCAGGCCGCGCGCAAGCGCGACGTGCTGCGCGGCTTGACCCAGATCAACCTGTTCTTCGAGGCCTCGACGCGCACCCAGAGCTCCTTCGAGCTCGCCGGCAAGCGGCTCGGCGCCGACGTCATGAACATGAACGTGTCGACCTCGTCGGTGTCCAAGGGCGAGACGCTGATCGACACGGCGACGACGCTGAACGCCATGCGCCCCGACATCCTGGTGGTGCGCCACTACGCGGCGGGCGCCGTCGAGCTGCTCGCCCAGAAGGTCGACTGCTCCGTCATCAACGCCGGCGACGGCGGCCACGAGCACCCCACCCAGGCGCTGCTCGACGCGCTCACCATCCGCCTCAACAAGGGCCGCATCGCCGGCCTCGTCGTCGCCATTTGCGGCGACATCCTGCATTCGCGGGTGGCGCGCTCCAACATCATCCTGTTGAACGCGCTCGGCGCCCATGTGCGCATCGTCGCGCCCTCCACGCTGATGCCGCCCTGCGCCGAGCGGCTGGGCGCGGAGGTCCATCACGCGATGGAGGACGGGCTGCGGGACGCCGACATCGTCATGATGCTGCGCCTTCAGGTCGAGCGCATGTCGGGCTCCTATGTGCCGAGCAAACGGGAATATTTCCACTTCTTCGGCCTCGACCTCGAAAAACTCGCCTACGCCAAGCCCGATGCGCTGATCATGCATCCCGGTCCCATGAACCGCGGCGTCGAGATCGATTCGGCGGTGGCGGACCTCGAGCGCAGCGTGATCAGCGAGCAAGTCGAGATGGGGGTGGCCGTGCGCATGGCGGTGCTCGAAGCCTTGGCCGGCCGGCTGACGAACCAGTGAGCGCCAAGGCGAAAAAATCCGGCAAAGGCAACGGCGCGGCGCGCCCCGGCGCGACCACCTTCACCAATGCCCGCCTGGTCGATCCCGAGAGCGGGCGCGAGGAGGCCGGCGGTCTGGTGGTGGAGGACGGGCTGATCGCCGATCTGGGGCCGCATCTGCGCCGCAACGCGCCAGCGGGCGCCGCGGTCATCGATTGCCGCGGCCACGTGCTCTCCCCCGGCCTCATCGACATGATGGTGTTCGCCGGCGAGCCCGGCTACGAGCACCGCGAATCGCTCGCCACGGCGAGCCAGGCGGCGGCGGCGGGCGGCGTCACCACCATGATCTGCATGCCGCAGACCGAGCCGGTGATCGACGACATGGCGCTGGTCGACTTCATCGAACGGCGCGCCCGCGACACGGCGGTGGTTCACGTCCACCCCATGGCCGCGATCACCAAGGGCCTCAAGGGCGATGAGATGACCGAGATAGGCCTGCTCAAGGACGCTGGCGCGGTCGCCTTCTGCGACGGCAAGCACAGCATCGCCAACGCCCAGGTGATGCGCCGCGCGCTCTCCTACGCCAAGGATTTCGGCGCGCTCACCGTCCATCACACCGAGGACCCGCTACTGGTCAACTCGGGCGTGATGAACGAGGGCGAGGTCTCGAGCAGGCTCGGCCTGCCGGGCGTGCCCACGGCGGCCGAGACGATCATGCTGGAGCGCGACATCCGCCTGGTCGAGCTGACCGGCGGGCGCTACCACGCCGCCCAGATCAGCTGCCGGGCCTCGCTCGAGGTGATCCGCCACGCCAAGGCGCGGGGCCTTCCCGTCACCTGCGGCGTCTCCATCAACCACCTGACGCTGAACGAGCACGACGTCGGCTCCTACCGCACCTTCTTCAAGCTGCGCCCGCCGCTCCGCCACGAGGAGGACCGCCTCGCCATGGTCGAGGGGCTCGTGGCCGGCGACATCGACGTCATCGTCTCGGCCCACGACCCCAAGGACGCCGACGTCAAGCGCCGTCCCTTCGCCGAGGCCTCCGACGGCGCCATCGGCCTGGAGACGCTGCTGCCGGCGGCGCTGCGGCTGTATCACAACAAGGAGATCGGCCTGCCCGCGCTGCTGGCGGCGATGACCCACCGGCCCGCCGATCTGCTCGGGCTCCCCGGCGGTCGCCTGAAGAAGGGCGCGCCGGCCGATCTCATCCTGATCGACCTCGCCACCCCCTGGGTGGTCGATCCCGCCAAGCTCCACTCCAAATCCAAGAACACCCCCTTCGACGAATCCCGGCTCGAGGGCCGCATCCTGCGCACCCTGGTTGCGGGCCAATCGGTCTACACATACGCTGGCGCCTGATTTTGGCGCTAACGCCTGATTTTGGCGCTGACGCCTAATCGGCGCCGTCGGCGCATGGACGGAGGCAAAGCGCGCAGACCGATGTTCGATCCCGTGTTCTGGAGCCACCCGCCGCTGGTCTATCTCGCCGCCCTCGTCGGCGGCTATTTGCTGGGCTCGATTCCCTTCGGCCTGGCGCTGACCAGGCTGGCCGGCCTCGACGACCTGCGCGAGATCGGCTCCGGCAACATCGGCGCCACCAACGTGCTGCGCACCGGCCGCAAGGGGCTCGCCGCGGCAACGCTCGCGGGCGACGTTCTGAAGGGCACCGCCGCCGTGCTGATCGCCCGCGCCTGGGGCCTCGACGCGGCGCTTCTGGCCGGCCTCGGCGCGTTTCTAGGCCACCTCTTTCCGCCTTGGCTCCAATTCCGCGGCGGCAAGGGGGTCGCCACCTATATCGGCGTATTGCTGGGGCTGTGGTGGCCCGCCGCCCTCGCCTTCTGCGCGGTGTGGCTCGCCGTGGCGGTCGCCTTCCGCTACTCCTCGCTCGCCGCCCTGGTGGCGAGCGCGCTGGCGCCCGTTGGTCTCGCCGCCTTCGGCCACTGGCCGGCGGCGGCGCTCGCGGCGGCGATGACGCTGCTCCTCTATATCCGCCACGCGGCCAATATCGGACGGCTCGCGCGCGGCGAGGAATCGACCATTGGCGGGACCGGGTAGAGCGGCGGACGAAGGGGTGGCGGCGCCGGGCGCGGCGCGGCCTCTGGACGACCGCGAGCGGGTCGACTGGCTCCGCCTCATCCGCAGCCCGAATGTGGGGGCGAAGACGTTCTTCGACCTGATCGGCCATTGCGGCGGCGCGGGCGAGGCGTTGGAGTCGCTGCCCGAGCTCTCCCGCCGGGGCGGGCGCAGCCGCGCGGGGGCGGTCTTCTCGCGCCAGCAGGCGGAGGACGAGATTGCCCAAGCGGCCGCCATCGGCGCCCGGCTCGTGGCGCTGGGCGAACCGGGCTATCCGCCGCGCTTGGCCGCGGTCGACGCGCCGCCGCCGCTCATCTACGTCAAGGGCAGAGCGGAGCTCGCCGGCGAGCCGATCGTCGCGGTCGTAGGCGCGCGCAACGCCTCGGCGGTGGGGCGCAAATTCGCCCGCCTGATCGCCGCCGATCTGGGAGCACAAGGCTTCGTGATCGCTTCGGGGCTGGCGCGCGGCATCGACACCGCCGCCCACCAGGCCGCGCTCGAAGGCGGCACCGTCGCGGTTCTCGCCGGCGGGCTCGCGAGCGTCTATCCGCCGGAGAACGCCGGTTTGCAGGAGGCGATCGGCGAGCGGGGTCTGCTGGTGAGCGAGCGCCCGCCCGCCTTCTCGCCCAGGGGAGCGGACTTTCCGCGCCGCAACCGGCTGATCTCGGGGCTCGCGGCGGCGGTCGTGGTGGTCGAGGCGGCCAAGCGCTCGGGCTCGCTGATCACCGCGCGCTTCGCCGCCGAACAGGGACGCGAGGTGTTCGCCGTGCCGGGCCACCCCTTGGACCCGCGCGCCGCCGGCACCAACCGGCTGTTGCAGGAGGGCGCCGGGCTCGTCACTTGCGCCGGCGACGTCATCGACGTGCTGGCGCCGATACTGGGCCGGGAGGCGCCCGCCCAGCCTCGGCAAATCCGCGATCGTGCGGCTGAACCCGCCGGTCCCGGCCTCGGCGTCGAGAGCGCCGCGCGGCGACGGGTGATCGGGGCGCTCGGCCCCTCCCCGGTCGACGTTGACGAGGTGATTCGCGCGACCGGGCTTGCCGTGCGCGACGTGCGCGTCGTCCTGCTCGAGCTCGATCTCGCCGGCCGGCTCGAACGCCACGGGCACCAGCTCGTCTCGCTCAAGGACGTGTCGTGATCAGGGTTGCTGGAAGCGTAATCGCGGGTAATCTCTTTCCTCGAGATTGACCCGCAATCGACGCGAAATCGCCGGGATCCGCCGCACTGGGTCCGCGAAGTGGAATTACGCACAGGTTGTTATGATGGTTCTTATACGCGAGGAAGTTGTGATCGACAAACGAATTCGGCGGCGCCCCGCCGGCCGGCGCCGCCCAATCGTATGATCGCCGCGGCCCATTCCCTCGATTGACAGGCCAAGTTCAATTCACCATGTTCACTCGCCAGAACGCCGCGCCCGCGTCTCGGCACGATCACCGGGCGGTCAGCGGCGCGTGAACCATTCGCCCTCGAACCCGGCCATTGCATGAACGTCGTCGTCGTCGAGTCGCCCGCCAAGGCCAAGACCATCAACAAGTATCTCGGGCCGGATTACCGGGTGATGGCCTCCTATGGCCACGTCCGGGACCTGCCCTCGAAGGACGGCTCGGTCGCGCCCGACAACGACTTCGAGATGTACTGGGAAGTGGACGGCAGCTCGGCCAAGCGGCTTGGCGAAATCGCCAAGGCGGTGAAGGGGTCGGAAAAGCTCATTCTCGCCACCGACCCGGACCGCGAGGGCGAGGCCATCTCCTGGCACGTGCTGCAGGTGCTCCAGCAAAAGAACGCGCTCAAGGACGTCGCGGTGGAGCGCGTCGTCTTCAACGCCATTACGCGTCAGGCGGTGCTCGATGCGATGAAGCATCCGCGCCAGATCGACGCGCCGCTGGTCGACGCCTACCTCGCGCGCCGCGCGCTCGACTATCTCGTCGGCTTCACCCTCTCGCCGGTGCTCTGGCGCAAGCTGCCGGGCGCCCGCTCGGCGGGCCGGGTGCAGTCGGTGGCGTTGCGGCTGGTGTGCGACCGCGAGGCGGAGATCGAGGCATTCAAGACGCGCGAGTACTGGTCGATCGTCGCCGCCATGAAGACCGCGTCGGGCGAGGATTTCGAAGCCAGACTCGCGGCCGTGGACGGCACCAAGCTCGACAAGTTCGACATCGCCGATCAGGCCTCCGCCGAAGCCCTCAAGGCCGCCGTCGAGGCCGGCGCCTTCGCGGTGGACTCGATCGAGAGCAAGGCGCACACGCGCAACCCCTCGCCCCCCTTCACCACCTCGACCCTGCAGCAGGAGGCCTCGCGCAAGCTGTCGCTGTCGGCGCGGCGCACCATGCAGATCGCCCAGAAGCTCTATGAGGGCGTGGACATGGGCGGCGCCACCCAGGGCCTGATCACCTATATGCGGACCGACGGCGTGCAGATCGCGCCCGAGGCGATCCACGCCGCGCGTGACGTCATCAAAGCGAATTTCGGCCCCGACTACCTCCCCGCCGAAGCCCGCCACTACAAGACCAAGGCCAAGAACGCCCAGGAGGCGCACGAGGCGATCCGCCCGACCGATCTCTCCCGCAAGCCGCAGGACGTGACCGGCTATCTCGATAGTGACGAGGCCCGCCTCTACAAGCTCATTTGGCAGCGCACGCTGGCCAGTCAAATGGCGAGCGCCCAGCTCGAGCGCACCGCCGTCGACCTTTCTGGCACCGGCGGCGACGGCAAGGCCTACCGCCTGCGCGCCAGCGGCCAGGTGACGCGGTTCGACGGCTTCCTCAAGCTCTACGAGGAAGGCCGGGACGAGGCGCGCGGCGAGGAGGACGGCGGCAAGCTGCCGCCGCTCAAGCAGGATGAAGCGGTCTCGACCGTGTCGGTCGCCGCCAATCAGCACTTCACCGAGCCGCCGCCGCGCTACAGCGAGGCGACGCTGATCAAGAAGATGGAGGAGCTCGGGATCGGGCGGCCCTCCACCTATACCTCGACGCTCAGCGTGCTGCGCGACCGCGAATATGTCCGGCTCGACAAGCGCCGCCTGATCCCCGAGGACAAGGGCCGGCTGGTCACCGCCTTCCTCGAATCCTTCTTCCAACGCTACGTGCAGTACGACTTCACCGCCGATCTGGAGGAGAAGCTCGACCTGATCTCCTCCGGCAAGCTCGAATGGAAGGACGTGTTGCGCGATTTCTGGCGGAATTTCATCGCCGCGGTGGACGAGATCAAGGATCTGAGGATCTCGCAGGTGCTCGACGCCCTCAACGAGATGCTGGGACCGCATATCTTTCCCGCGGGCGAGAACGGCGAGGAGGCCCGCAAATGCCCCTCATGCGCCGACGGGCGCCTGAGCCTGAAGACCGGCCGCTACGGCGCCTTCATCGGCTGCTCCAACTATCCCGAATGCCGCTACACGCGCCAGTTCAGCCAGACGGCCGAGGCGGGCGAGGCGCGCGGCGGCGACGCCGAGGAGCTTGGCCTGGATCCTGAAACCGGTCTCGCCGTCACCCTGCGCTCGGGCCGCTTCGGTCCTTACGTGCAATTGGGCGAGAGCGCCGGCGGCGAAAAGCCGAAACGCGCTTCCGTGCCCAAGGGGATGGATCTGGAGCAGGTCGACCTCGAATTGGCGCTCAGGCTGTTGGCGCTGCCCCGCGAAGTGGGTCTGCACCCCGAAACCGGCAAGCCCATCGTCGCCGGCTTCGGCCGTTACGGTCCCTTCGTCGAGCACGAGGGCAAATACGCCAATCTCGACTCGGTCGAAGATGTCTTCACCGTCGGTCTCAACCGCGCCGTAACGGTGCTCGCCGAGCGTCCCACCAGGGCCTCGAAGCGGGCCACCGTGCTGAAGGAGCTGGGATCGCATCCCGAGCTCGGCGGCGCCGTCCAGATCCTCGAAGGCCGCTACGGGCCCTACGTCAAGCACGGCAAGATCAACGCGACCCTGCCCAAGGGGCGCGACGCCCAGGCCATCACCCTCGCCGAGGCGGTCGAGATGATCGCGGCGAAGGCGAAAAAGGGCGGCGGACGCTCCAAGTCCAGGAAGCGCGCCGACGAGGGCGCAGCAGAGGTTACCAACTGACCCGCAAGGACAGGGACACGCCGGCCGGTACGAAACGCGGGACCAGCAAGGCGCTCGGTGCACGCGAGAGCCCGCTTCTCCGCAAGGACGAGATCCTCCAATTCATCGAGCAGTCGCCCAAGCGGGTCGGCAAGCGGGAGATCGCGCGCGCCTTCAACGTCAAGGGCAGCGCCCGCGTCGAGTTGAAGCGCCTGCTGCGCGAATTGGCGGACGAAGGCCTGATCGAGGGGTCGCGGCGGTCGCTCAAGCGGCCGGATGCCCTACCGCCCGTCTGCGTCATCGAGGTGGTCGAGCTCGATTCGGGCGGCGAGCCGATCGCGGAGCCGGCGCGCAGGGATCCCGAGGACTCTTCCCCGCCCCGCATCCGCCTGCTCCCCTCCACGCGCCGCGGCGAGGCCGCACCCGGCGTCGGCGACCGGGTGCTCGCGCGTCTCGACGAGCTCCCCGAACCCGACGAAGCGGGCTGCCGCTACCAGGCCCGCGCCATCAAGCTGCTGCCGCGCGATCAGGTCCGCCTGCTCGGCGTCTACCGCGCGCTCGAGGGCGGCGGCGGCGTCATCGATCCCGTCGACAAGCGCCAGCTCAGGGAGTGGCTGGTCCGGCGGGGCGATGCGGGCGAAGCCAGGAGCGGCGAGCTGGTCCGCTTCGCGCTCGCGAGAGAACACCGCTACGGCATCGCCCAGGCGCGGGTGATCGAGCGGCTGGGCGATCCCGGCGAACACGGCGCCCAGAGCCTGATCGCGATCCAGGTGCACGGCCTGCGCGACGACTTCCCCGAAGCCGCCCGGCGGGAGGCGGAGGCGTGCGAGCCCGCCGGTCCGGCGGGGCGCGAGGATTTGCGCGGGCTACCGCTGGTTACCATCGATCCCCAGGGCGCGCGCGACCACGACGACGCGGTCTGGGCGGCCCCCTCCACCGCCCCCGGCAACGAGGGCGGCTGGAGCGTCATCGTCGCCATCGCCGACGTCGCCCACTACGTGCGGGCGGGCTCGGCGCTCGACCGCGAGGCGCTGACGCGCGGCAACTCGGTCTATTTCCCCGACCGCGTCGTGCCGATGCTGCCCGAGGTCCTCTCAAGCGGGCTCTGCTCGCTCGTCGAAGGCGAGGACCGCGCCGTGCTCGCCGTCGCCATGGAGTTCGACAAAAAAGGCGTCAAGCGCAGCCATCGTTTCTTCCGCGCGCTGATGCGCTCGGCCGCCACCCTCATCTATGAGCAGGTTCAAGCCGCCCATGACGCGCCCTCGGCGAGCGACATCGCGCCCCTCATCGAGCCGGTCGTGGCCCCGCTATTCGGCGCCTACCGGGCGCTCGCCAGGGCGCGCGACGAGCGCGAGCCGCTCGACCTCGACCTCCCCGAACGCAAGATCGCGCTCGACGAGCAGGGGCGCGTTTTGGGCGTCAGCGTGCCGCCGCGGCTCGACGCCCACCGGCTGATCGAGGAGTTCATGATCCAGGCGAACGTCGCCGCCGCCGAGGCGCTGGAGGCCAAGTCGGTGCCGCTGATCTACCGCGTCCACGATAAGCCCAGCGCCGAAAAGCTGCGCGCGCTGAATGAGTTTCTGGCCTCGCTTGATCTAAAGATTCCGCTTTCCGGCGGGCTGCGGCCGCATCACTTCAACCGGGCGCTCGAGGCGGCGCGGTCGCGCGATCTGGAGGGTGTCGTCGGCGAGGTGGTGCTGCGCTCCCAGGCCCAGGCCGAGTACAGCCCCGCCAATTACGGCCATTTCGGCCTCAACCTGCGCCGCTACGCTCATTTCACCTCGCCGATCCGCCGTTACGCCGATCTCACCGTCCACCGCTCGCTGATCCGCGCCTACGGGTTCGGCGCGGGGGGCTTGAGCGACGAGGAGACCGGCCGGCTGGAGGCAATCGCCGAATCCATCTCGCTTTCCGAGCGCCGCGCCATGGCGGCGGAGCGGGAAACGGCCGAGCGGCTGATCGCCGAGTTCCTGAGCGAGCGGGTTGGCGCGCGCTTCGAGGCGGTGGTCTCGGGCGCGGTCAAGAGCGGGCTCTTCGTCCGGCTCGAGGAGACCGGCGCCGAGGGTTTCATTCCCGCTTCCACCATCGGGGCCGAGTTCTTCTCCCATGACGAAACGCATCACGCGCTCTACGGCGAGACCTCCGGGCGCGAATACGCGCTGGGCGACCGAGTCGAGGTGCGCCTGGTGGAGGCGATCCCCACGGCGGGCGCGCTCCGCTTCGAGATGTTGAGCGAGGGCACCCTGCGCCGGCGCGCGAGACGCCCGGCCAGGGGGCGGCCCGCCGCCGCGAAACGGAGGCGCCGGCGCGCGCGCGGCCGCGGGCGCTGAGCGCATGGGGAGAGTTTGTTGATCCGATCGCACCCGTGCTAAAACCCGATACCCTCGTCACGTAATCGCGTTTCACCAATGCTCGCGACCCTTGCCGGCCTCCTGCTCTTCCTCTGGGCCCTCGCCGCCGCCGTCTGCGCCCTCTACACGCCGGCCGCCTTCCGCCTGCTCGGCATCGACCCCCTGGCGCTCGAGGTTGTGGCCGGCAAGCTCGGAGCGGCCGGGCTCGCCCGCTACGAGCGCTTCGGGCTGGTATTCTCAGAGCGCGAGATCCACCACTACACCGACGTCGCCCGGGCGGTCGCCTTCACCCGCGTGGGGCTCGGTGTCCTCCTCGTCCTTCTCGTCCTGCTGCTGCTTCTGCGCCCCGATCTGCGGTTCGCCGCCACCACCGGCGCGCTCGCCCTCTTCGGCTTCGCCGCCGCGGCAATCCTGCTGGGCCATAATTTCATTGGCTACGCCGCCCTCTCCGATTTCCTGCACGGCTTCGTGTTCGATCCGGGCAGCCACATATTCAGCGCCCGCTCGCTGACCGGCCATCTCTACGGCAATGACGACATGATCGCCGGCGCCTGCTTCGTCATCGCGCTTGCCGCGCTGGCGCTGATCCTCGCCTGGGGCGCGGCCCGCCTCGCGCTTCCCTGGCCTGCCCTGAAGGGAGGGCCGAAGCCCGCTTCCGGCGCCGCGCGCAAGCATGGGAGCCGGCGGTGAGCGGCGCCGTCGGCGGCGAGGACGCCCAGGCGCGCCGCCTGACCGAGGTGGCGCGCCGCCGGGATCACCCCAATTCGCGGCCGCGCGACGCGGCCACCTTGATCATTGTCGACGAAACCGGGCCCGAGCCCCGCATTCTGATGGGCCGGCGGCACGACCGGCACACCTTCCTGCCCGGCAAGTTCGTGTTCCCTGGCGGGCGGATCGACTACGCCGACCGGCGGCTCGCCGGAGGGTGCGATTTCGAAGCCGCCACGGCGGCCAAGCTGCTGATCGACATGAAGGGCGGCGCCGATCCCGGCCGCGCCCGGGCGCTGGGGCTCGCGGCGCTGCGCGAGACCTTCGAGGAAACCGGCCTGCTGGTCGGCGCCACGGGCGGCTCGATACCGGCGAGCCGGTCGCCCGCCTGGCGCGCCTTCCTCGTCCACGGCGTTCGCCCCAGCCTTGAGGGGGTGCGGTTCATCGCCCGGGCCATCACCCCGCCGCGCCGGCCGCGGCGCTACGACACGCGCTTCTTCTGCGTCTCCCGCGACGCCGTCGCCAAGACCGTGCGACTAGAGGAGAGCGAGCTGCTCGACCTCCATTGGATCGCCCTGTCGCAATCCGACACGTTCGATCTGCCGACCATCACCCAGGTGATTCTGGAGGAGCTGGCGGCGCATTTGGAAAAGGGCGGCCTGCCCGATCCCTCGAGCCCGGTCCCCTATTATTTCATGCACCAGGGCCGGTTCCGCCGCGAGTTGATCTAAGGCCCTTTAGCCTTCGTCCGCTTGACATTCGCGGCCGTCCGGCTAACGTTCGCGGCCCGGACGAACCGGCACGAAGGCGCCGCCGCGGCAAGGAAAACCCCAATGGCAAAACCCAACACGTTGAAGATCAAGCTGGTGAGCACCGCGGGAACCGGGTTCTATTACGTGACCAAGAAGAACCCGCGCAATTTGACCGAGAAGCTCGTGCTCAAGAAGTACGACCCCGTGGCGCGCAAGCACGTCGATTTCAAGGAAGCGAAGATCAAGTAGCTTGCCGCTGCTTGCGTCGAACACCCGCCCGGCGCTTGGCGCGCCTGGGGTGGACGGCGTGTGCCGATTTTCCCAACCCGCCAATTAACGGCCAGCCCCGCAGCCACTCGGCAGCGGGGTAGTTTTCCGAAATGTCCGCGGGGCTGACCTACAAGTCAAATGGACCAAAGAGGGCAGTGGCCACTTGACTTGGTGGCCGGTCGGGAGATTGGCATTAACGAGGAGGCCACTCAAGCCGCACTCCGACCGGCCAAACCCCACGGACCCAGGAGATGCGGCGGACCTGAGCATTCCGTAGGGTTTTTCCAAGTAAGGAGGCAGGCGAGGGATTGAAAGTTGCGGATATGACGAGCCGCCCCGTTCACCCCAGCAGTTGCCTCCCCGTGAGCTAACTCACGTCTTAATCCATTAAGCATAGACTAATCCGTGGCTGCGCAAAATCAAAGTTTCTTATTGATTCAATACACGAAATCTCTATTGAAAGTAAAGTGTTAAGGTTAAACTCTAAGCCAATCAATTAAGCTGGTCCAGCGGCGCCTCGATGCTGGACGCCGGCGTGGCCCCAGGCCCGACCGGCACTTGATTTACGGAGCTTTACGGAACGAAAGCCGGCGGCGGGTCAAGCGGCGTCGGCGACCACCCGGTTGCGGCCGTCGCGCTTGGCGCAGTAGAGCGCCTGGTCGGCGCGCTTGAGGATCGTTTCGGGCGTGTCGTCCGCCGCTTCCAGCGTGGCCAGGCCGACACTCGCCGTCACCACCAGCCCCTGACCGCTGCCCTCCCGGCAGAACGGCTCGCCGGCGATCTGCTTGCGCAGGCGCTCGGCGACCGCATAGGCCTTGGCGAGATCGGTGTCGGGCATGACCACGACGAACTCCTCGCCGCCAAGCCGGCAGGCCAGGTCGATGCCGCGGATGTTGCGGCGCAGCCTGACGGCGAATTCCTTGAGGACCGCGTCGCCCACGTCGTGGCCGTGGGTGTCGTTGACGGCCTTGAAGTAGTCGATGTCGATGATCAGCAGCGACAGCGACCTGCCGCGCTGCATCGCCTCCTCGACCAGCGTCTTGAGGTGGCTTTCCATGTAGCGGCGGTTGTGCAGGCCGGTGAGCGGATCGGTGATCGCCATCTCGACGTTCTCGGCCAGCCGGTTCTTGAGGTGGTCGGCGTAGCGCTTGCGCTTGATTTGGGTGCGCACGCGGGCCAGCATCTCGTTGGGATCGATGGGGCGGACCAGATAGTCGTTGACGCCGATGTCGAGGCCGCGCAGCAGGCGGGCGTCGTCGCCGGGCTCGGCGATCACCAGGATCGGCAGGTGGCGGATGCGGTCCAGCGAGCGCACCTGCGAGCACAGCCGCAGGCCGTCCGCGTCCTTCAGGCCCAGCGACACGATAAGCAGATCGAAATCCCCCTCGGCGACGGTCATCAGCGCCGCCTGCGGATCGGTCTCGCGCTTCACCTCGGCGTGCTCGGCCCTGAGGGTGTCGCACATGCGCTCGGCGAAGCGGTCGTGGTCCTCGACGACCAGCAGCCGCCCGCCGCTGCCCGGGAGCATCGCGCCGGGCTGGTCGTCGTCGCCCAGTCCCATCTGCTCGCTGGTGCTCGCGCGCATCAGCATTTCGTCGGTCAACGTCTTCAGCCGCGCCAGGTTCTTCACCCGGGTGACGAGGGCGATGTCGTCCACCGGCTTGGTGAGGAAATCGTCCGCGCCCGCCTCCAGCCCCTGGACCTTGTCGCAGGGCTGGTCGAGCGCAGTCACCATGATGATGGGAATGTGCTGGGTCTTGGGATTAGCCTTCAGCCTGCGGCAGACCTCGAAGCCGTCCATGCCAGGCATCATCACGTCGAGCAGCACCACGTCGGCGCCGCCGTCCATGCAGATTTGAATGGCGGCGGGCCCGTTGCGCGCGGTGGCGACCTCGAAATACTCCGCCGTGAGACGGGCCTCGAGCAGCTTCACATTGGCTTCTATGTCGTCGACGACGAGAACGCGGGCGGTCATCGCAGTCTGGCCTTTCGCATTGGCTCTATGGCGCGCCGATGAATTCGCGGACGGTTTCGATGAAGCTGGCGACGGCGATCGGCTTGGAGATGTAGGCCTCGCAGCCGCCCTCGCGGATGCGCTCCTCGTCGCCCTTCATGGCGAAGGCGGTCACCGCGATCACCGGGATCGCGCGGAGCTCCTCGTCGTCCTTGAGCCATTTGGTCACTTCCAGGCCCGAGACCTCGGGGAGCTGGATGTCCATCAGGATCAGATCGGGCTTGTGATCCCTGGCGAGCTGCAGGGCTTCCATGCCGTTGCGCGTCTGCAAGGTGTCGTAGCCATAGGCTTCGAGCAGATCATGAAACAGCTTCATATTGAGCTCGTTGTCCTCGACGATCAAAACCGTTTTCGTCATAGGTCCCGCCGCAATCGATTCGTCGGTGTTATGATCGGTGAAATTGTCCGAATATTCCATGCCACTGAACCTGGCAGGTCATCCCTCTCCGACGCGCCGACACACGGCCGAAACCGCTGCCTCCGATTTGACCGCAAATGCGTAACCAACTGTTTAAGAATCGCCCGGTTGTTGGCCCATTCCGCCACATCCAAGGGTTGCAAAATGGATGAGGCGACGGCCGAGGACATCGCCGCGCGGGCCTTCGGGTTCCTGGCCGAGGACGGGGTGCGGATCACGCGCTTCCTGTCGCTCACCGGGATTGGGCCGGAGGCGCTTCCGGCGCTTGCCGGCGAGCGCGCCTTCCTGGCCGGCGTCCTCGATCATCTGATGGGCGACGACGCGCTGATCCTCACCTT
>CAYVYD010000014.1:17345-20573 GCA_964454415.1 uncultured Hyphomicrobiaceae bacterium
GGCTCGTCCAGGAACTCCAGGGATTGCAGGGAGCCGTGGATCGAGAAGTCGCCGTAGTCGATCACCAGGTGGCGGCTCACGCCATTGGCGTAATAGCGGTAGGCGAGCTCGTAGGAGGGCGCCTCCTCCTCGCCGTCGCCGTCCTCCTTTTCGTAATAGCCGATGGAAATCGGCCAGGAGGGAAGCGCCTTCAGCACGTCGGCGTTCTTGATCTTGTCGAGGTCCCCATCACCCCCAGGCGGCGTGGCCTTGCCGATGAAGGCGGTGGTTGAATAGACCTTCTCGCCCTTCTCCGATCCCTCGTAGAGATCGGCGTCGAAGGTGGAGCGCCCCTTCATCGCCGCTTCCAGGATTGCGCGCGCGTGCTGGGCCGGGAACATCACGCCGGCCGGCAGCTTCAACTTGATGTGCTTGGGCTTTTCGACCTGCACGTCGACCTTCTCGCCCTTGCCCTCGCGCAGGGCGCTGCCGCTGGCCAGCTCGCTCAGCTTCTGATCGAGATACTGGCTCGAGTTGAAGCGGAACTTGTCGCCGTCCCCCTCCTCCCAGGTCGAGGAGCGCAGATCGCTCGTCAGCGCCTTGCCGGACTGATCGGTGATCCGCGTCACCAGGCGCATGTTGACGGTGTAGCCGTCGCATTGCGATCCGGTGAACTCGAAGACCATCCGCCCCACCAGGCCCGATACGCTGGAATTGGCGCGCGTGTCCCCCAGCTTCATCTCGTAGACGGCGCGGTGCGGCGCCAGTCTCACGGTCTGAAGGGGGGTGAAGCCGAGGCTGGGACGGGTGGCGACCACCGCGCCGGCGGCGATCACCGCGCCGGCCAGAGCCAAGACCGGCCAACGGCCCAAATTCCCCAATACGCGTGTAGGCATGTTGATCACCTGCTGCACCAATATGGGGCGCGTCATGCGACATTGCATGTACCCGTCCACGACGCTCCGGCGGTGCGAACCCATCCAGATCATGGAGCCTGAAGCAAAAACCCTCTAAAATTCATAAACGCGCGGGCACCCGTGCGTCAAAGCAGCAGTTTCGTTCGGCGACAACCGGAGGGGATCGCAGATGGCGGAAACGGTCGAACAGCGCCTGGCCGCGCTCAATTTGCAACTGCCGTCCCCGGCGGCTCCGGCCGCCAACTATGTTCCCTACCTGATCGACGGATCGCGTCTCTACGTGTCCGGCCAGTTGCCCATGGGCCCCGACGGGCTCGCTTTCGCGGGCCGGGTCGGCGCCGAGCTCGACTTGGATCAGGCTCAGCAGGCCGCCCGGTTGTGCGCCCTCAACATCCTGGCCCAGGCCAAGGCGGCGTTGGGCGCCTTCGAGCGCATCGAGCAATGCCTGAAGTTGGGTGGCTTCGTCAATGCCCTTGCCGATTTCACCGACCACCCCAAGGTCGTCAACGGCGCCTCCGATCTGATGGTGGCGGCGCTTGGCGACAGGGGGCGCCACACCCGCTTCGCGGTGGGCGCCAACGGCTTGCCGCTGGGCGCCGCGGTCGAGGTGGACGCGCTCTTCGCCATCGCCTGAGGAGAAGACCCGCCGGTGACCAGGCTCGCGTGGCTGCGCCGCTCCATCGCCCACCGCGGCCTGCACGACGCCGCGCGCGGGGTGATCGAGAATTCCTCATCCGCCATCGAGGCGGCGGCGGCGAAGGGCTATGCCGCCGAGGTCGACCTGCGCCAGGCGGGCGACGGCGAGGTCATGGTGTTCCACGATGCCACCCTCGAGCGCCTGACCGAGGGCTCCGGTCCCCTCGGCGCCCTCACCGCCCGCCAGCTCCGGCGGATCCCCTTCAAGGGAACCGGCGACCGGATGCAGAGCCTGGGCGAGCTGTTCGACCAGGTGGCGGGCCGCGTGCCGCTGGTGCTCGAGGTCAAGAGCGACTGGGACGGGCGCCAGCCCTTCGCCGCCCGGCTGGCGGAGGTCATCGCCGCCTATGCGGGGCCGGTCGCGGTGATGTCGTTCGACCCGCACATGATCGCCGCCTTTCGCGCCCGCGACCGCCGCACGCCGCGCGGGCTCGTCGCCGAGCGGTTCGCCGATGCCGGTTACTGGCGCCAGCTCTCCGCCCTCCAGCGCTTCCTGCTGCGCCACCTCCTAATGGCCGGGTTCGCCAGGCCCCATTTCATCGCCTATGATGTGGACGCCCTGCCGGCGCTGGCCCCCTGGGCCGGGCGGCATCTGTTTGGCTGGCCGCTGCTGACTTGGACGGTGCGCACGCCCGAACAACGGCGCCGGGCCGAACGCTGGGCGGATGCAATGATCTTCGAAGGGTTCGAGCCCCGATCATCGGGGCGGATGGGAGACCAGCCCTGATGGGCGATGCCGAGCACATCGTCGTCCGGGTCGAAAACAGGATCGCCGACGTGGCCGCCGCCGCATGGGACGGCTGCGCCAATCCGAGCCGCGACGACGGCACCCGAATCCACCCCTACAACCCGTTCATATCGCATGCCTTTCTGAAGGCGTTGGAGGATGCCGGCTGCGTCGATCCCAAGACCGGCTGGATGCCGCAGCACCTCGTCATCGAGGACGGCTCGGGCGGGCTCAAGGGCGCCATGCCCTGCTATCTCAAGAGCCACAGCATGGGCGAATACGTGTTCGACTACGCCTGGGCGGACGCCTTCGAGCGCGCCGGCGGGCGCTACTATCCCAAGCTCCAGGTCTGCGTCCCCTTCACGCCGGTGACCGGACGCCGCTTCCTGGCGGCGCCGGGGGCGGGGTCGGAGCGCATCGAGGAGGCGCTGTTGAGCGGCGCGATCGAGCTCGTCAACCGGATCGGCGCCTCCTCGCTGCACGTCACCTTCTCCACCGAGGAGGAGTGGCGCCGCCTCGGCGCGGTCGGCCTGTTGCAGCGCACCGATCAGCAATTCCATTGGCTGAATGGCGGTTACGGCTCGTTCGACGATTTTCTGGGCGAGCTCACCGCGCGCAAGCGCAAGGCGATCCGCAAGGAGCGGCGCGAGGCGTTGGGCGAGGACATCGCGGTCGAGTGGGTGACGGGCTCTGGCCTCGCGGAAGCCCATTGGGACGCGTTCTACGAGTTCTATACGGACACCGGCGCCCGCAAATGGGGCTCGCCCTACCTCAACCGCGAATTCTTCTCGCGCATCGGCGAGACCATGGCCGGCCAGATCCTGCTGATCCTCGCCCGGCGCGGCGGCCGCGCGATCGCCGGCGCCCTCAACCTCATCGGCTCCGACACCCTCTATGGCCGCTATTGGG
>CAYVYD010000015.1:0-11752 GCA_964454415.1 uncultured Hyphomicrobiaceae bacterium
TGAGCTTGGTGTTGGTGGTGTTGATGCCGAGCGAGCGGCAGGCGATCTCGTCCTCCCGCAGCGCCTCCCAGGCGCGGCCGATGGGCAGGCGGCGCAGGCGGATGGTGACCGCGCAGGTGACGAGCGCCAGCGCCAGGATCACGTAATAGAGGAAGATGATGCGCTGGAGCGGCGAATAGTCGAGGCCGAAGAAGCCGGCGAAGGTGTGATCGCCGACGGCGCTGAATTTGAGGCCGAACAGCGTCGGGCGGGGAATCCCGGAAATGCCGTTGGGACCGTTGGTGAGCTCGGTCCAGTTGAGCAGGATGATGCGGACGATCTCGCCGAAGGCCAGCGTGACGATGGCGAGATAGTCGCCGCGCAGGCGCAACACCGGAAAGCCCAGCACGACGCCCCAGAGCGCGGCGAGGGCGCCAGCCATCGGCAGGCAGACCCAGAAGGGGAGATCGAACTGGATGGCGATGATCGCGTAGGCGTAGGCGCCCACCGCGTAGAACGCGACGTAACCCAGATCCAGCAGGCCGGCGAGGCCGACCACGACGTTGAGGCCCCATCCCAGCATCACGTAGGTCATCACCAGCACGGCGAGATCCATGATGTAGCGGTCGGAGAAGGGAAACAGGGGAAGGGCGAAGGCGATGGCCAGCAGACCAGGCGCCAGGAACCTGGTGGTGTCGCCGAGCGGGGCGGTGGCCTTGGCGAGTTTCGCGCCCAGGCGCTCGCGGATCCCGCTACCGCCGCGCCACAGCAGGTTGAGCGCCAAACGGCCGGCGAACACGGCCCCGGCGGCGGCGAAGGCGAGCCACCATCGGTTCACCAGAACCAGCCCGCCCGCCTCTTGAACCGTGCGTTCGCTCAGCAGGGGGATGGCGAGAACGAAGGCGACGAGGGCGGCCAGGCCGGCGTCGCGCAGGCCGGCCGCCGCCCGCGGCCAAGCCGTCTCTCCCCGTTCGCGCGTTTTGGATGAACCCGCCTTGGCCAAATCTTCAGACCTTCTCCACTTCGGGCCGCCCCAACAGGCCAGAGGGCATGAAGATCAGCACCAGGGCGAGAATGGAAAAGGCGGCGACGTCTTTGTATTCGATGGAGAAATAGGCCGACCAGAAGGTCTCGATGAGGCCGATGATGAGCCCGCCCAGCATGGCGCCCGGCAGGGAGCCGATGCCCCCCAGCACGGCCGCCGTGAAGGCTTTGATGCCGGCGATGAAGCCGATGTAGAAATCGATCACGCCGTAATAGAGCAGGTACATCAGGCCGGCCACGGCGGCCAGCGCGGCGCCCATCACGAAGGTGAGCGAGATGGTGCGGTCGACATTGACGCCGAGCAGCGCGGCCATCGTCCGATCCTGTTCGCAGGCCCGCTGGGCGCGGCCCAGGGGGGTCTTGGCGATGATCAGCGAAAACACCGTCATCAGCACCACGGTGGTCAGCACGATCAGGATCTGGATGTTGGAGAGGTTGACGGCGAAGCCGTCGCGCTCCATCAGCACGTAGCCGCCGGTGATGATGGGTTGCAGCGGCTTGACGCGGGCGCCCTGGGCGATCTGCACAAAATTCTGCAGGACGATGGACATGCCGATGGCGGTGATCAGCGGCGCCAGGCGGAAGGATTCGCGCAGCGGCCTGTAGGCCAGGCGCTCCACCGTCCAGCCCCAGACTGCCGTCAGCGCCATCGCGATCAGGATCACGATCAAAAGGGCGAGGGGAATCCAGGTGATTCCGAAGGCCATCAGGGCCAGAAACACGATCAGCGAGATGAAGGCGCCGACCATGAAAATATCGCCATGGGCGAAATTGATCATGCCGATGATGCCGTAGACCATGGTGTAGCCAATGGCGATCAGTCCGTAGATCGACCCCAGCGTTACGCCGTTGATGAGCTGCTGCAGAAAATATTCCATGGGCCTGCCTTCGCTCGACCGGTTGATGTGCGGTGACGCTGACGCAACTTATCTGAAAGATGGGAAGCCCGCGACGGGGGTTGGGGGGGGCGGTTGGCATCGGGGCCTTGGTCGACGCGCCCTGGCGTTGGGGCTTCGCCATCGGCCCGGCGGCGCTAGAGAAGGTTGTGGGAGCCGTCGCAAAAGGGCGGGTCGCCCGTGTCCTTGCAACCGCACAAATAGATCGTCTCGGTTTTTTCCGCGACGAAGACGAGAGGTTCGATGCCGGTGCCTTCGTGGGAGCCGTCGCAGAAGGGCTGGGTCTTGCTGCGGCCACACCGGCACCAGGCGTATTCGTTGCCCTCCTCGACCTCCACCGGGTAAGGGCCCAGTTGTGCCGCTATCGGCTCGTCTGCCATGTCTCGCATCCTTTCCTTGGACGTTCTGTCCCCGGCCCGTCATTGCAGAATCGCGGCGCAGGGGCATTCCCCTAGAGCTGTGCAGGCTTAGCGAATCCGGTGATTGAGCACAAGCGCGCCATGCGCCGGCGGTCAGGCTGGGCGGTGGCGGGCAGGGGCGCGCGGGCCGGGCCCACGCAACAGCGCGCGGCCGATCCGGACCGGCCGTCGAAAGGGAAGGGGCAGGCCGCCTCAGGAAGCCTTCAAGGGCTCCTTCACCGACCAGGTTTGACCCTTGTCGTCGGTCCAGATGAACTCGAAGTCACCGGAGCCCGGCACGGTCACGAAGAACGAGATGTAGGGGTTGGCGGAGACGGCCGGATTCATCTCGGTGCGGAATACCTCCTCGCCGTTGAACTTGGCGACGAAGGTCTTGATGATGTCCCGCGGGATGAGCTTGCCCGTCTTCGGGTCCTTGCGCTGCCCCGTCTCCATGTTATGCGTGATCAGGGTCTTGATCTCGATAACATCGCCCACCTTCGCGGAGCTGGGGATCTTGATACGCGGTTTGCTGGCCATGATTGGACGTTCCTGGGTTCGAATTTTTCTTGGGTCCTGGGCGTCAACCGCCGCAGCCCCCGATGGTGACCTTGACGGTGCGCTTGCCCATATAGACCGAGCCGTCCTTCATCTGGGCGACGGCCACGAC
Source organism: uncultured Hyphomicrobiaceae bacterium (assembly GCA_964454415.1). Lineage (GTDB taxonomy): Bacteria > Pseudomonadota > Alphaproteobacteria > Rhizobiales > Methyloligellaceae > JAJFHN01. The sequence goes on from CAYVYD010000015.1 coordinate 2,988, forward strand.
GTCCTGGGTGGAGCCGAGGCGCATGCGGCTGGAGACCTGGGCTTTGCCGCTGCGCGGCGAGAAGAAAAAGCTCGCCACGTTGGGATTGGGGTTCTTGGTGGCGAATACGTAAACGGCCTTGACCTGGCCGGCGGCGCTATCGCCTTCGACGGAGACGGTGTAGGGGACCGTGTTGCCGTTCTCCGCAACCTCGGGCAGGTCCAGCTTCACCTTGCCTTCGATCGGCTTGGCGTCGCCGATGGCGGCCTTGAGAGCCTCGCCCATGGTCGGCTGCTGCGCCGCCTGGGCGAATGCCGGCAGGGCGGGCATGGCGGCGGCGAGCGCGGCGGCGGCGGCGCCGTACATCACCTGGCGACGGTCGACCGGAATCAATTTCATTTTTCGTGTCATCAGCTTCTTCTCGGATCGGGGATGGGTCAAATCGGATCCTTATATAGGATTTCTGCTAAATATTTTCAAAGGCCAATTTTAGTCCTTGCGACGAAGCGTCTTCTCCTGGACTTGGGGCCGATGGCGGTCCCGTTGTTTCGGGCAAGCCCCTAACATCCTCTCCGGGGCAAGGCAATTCAAGACCAGGTGATGTTTAACCGCAGTCGGACGTTCGGTGTTCTACGCCATTGATTCCGGACTAACGAACCCCCACTATCGCCGAACCGCCGCGATCTCCCGTGCACGGCGCCGGCGGTTGAACGGGCACCGGGGCGCCGTGTTATTGATGGGGCTGTGGCGGGTGTCGGGCGGACCCCGCCACCTCGAAGGAGGACATCGTCCATGCCTGCGCTGATCTTCAGCCTTCTATGCGTCGTCGTGATGTTCTCGCTGGCCGTCCGGCAGGCGCCCCTTTGGGCGTGGACCTTGGGCGTCGCGGTGCTTTGCGTGCTCGCGGTGACCGGGCTTCCCCTGGTTGCGCCGGCCGCCTCGCTCTCTTCGCCGGGCCTGGTGGCGGGCGCCCTGCTGGCGCTCGGTCTGGGCGCGCTTTCCATTCCCGATGTGCGGCGGCGGGCGGTGACGAAGCCGGCCTATAGCGCCTTGCGCGAGGTCATTCCAAGCGTCTCGAAGACGGAGCGCGAGGCGCTCGAGGCGGGCACCGTCGGGTGGGACGCCGAGCTGTTCTCGGGCCGCCCCGACTGGCGTAAATTGCGGGAGCTCGCGCCGCCCGATCTAAGCGCCGAGGAACGGGCCTTCCTCGACGGCCCCACCGAGCAGTTATGCAAGCGGCTCGACGATTGGAGCATCCGCCACACCCACAAGGAGATTCCCGCCGACATCTGGGCGTTTCTCGGCGAGCACGGGTTCTTCGGCATGCTGATCTCCAAGCAGCATGGCGGGCTGGGGTTCTCGCCCCAAGCCCAGTCGCTGGTCATCGGCAAGGTGTCGTCGCGCTCGCCCGACGCCGCCACCCTGGTGATGGTGCCCAATTCGCTGGGCCCGGGCGAGCTGATCGAAAAATACGGCACACAGGAGCAAAAGGATCGCTACCTCGCCAGGCTTGCCAAGGGCGAGGAGATACCGTGCTTCGCGCTGACCGGCCCCGCCTCGGGCTCCGACGCGGCCGCCATGCGCGACGTCGGCTTCGTCTGCAAGCGTCAGTTCGAGGGCAAGGAAACCCTCGGCATCGCGCTCACCTGGGACAAGCGCTACATCTCGCTCGGCCCCAAGGCGACGCTGCTGGGGCTCGCCTTCCGGCTGTTCGATCCCGATGGTCTTTTGGGCAAGGGCGAGGACATCGGCATCACCCTGGCGCTGGTGCCGACCGATCACGAGGGCGTCGAGATCGGCCGCCGCCATCTGCCCTGCGGCGCGGCCTTCCCGAACGGGCCCAATTGGGGGCGCGACGTCTTCATTCCGCTCGATTGGGTGATCGGCGGCAAGGAGGGCGCCGGCCAGGGCTGGCGCATGTTGATGGAATGCCTCTCGGCGGGGCGCGCGATCTCGCTGCCCGCATCGAGCGCTGCCGGCGCCAAGGCGATGCTGCGGGTGAGCTCGGCCTATGGGCAGATCCGCAAGCAGTTCGGCCTGCCGATCGCCATGATGGAGGGCATCGAGGAGCCGCTGGCGCGGCTGGTGGAGCAGGCTTACGTGCTCGAAGCGGGCCGCGCGGTCACCGCCTCCATGGTGGCTGGCGGCGAAAAACCGGCGGTGATCTCCGCGCTGCTCAAATACCAGTCCACCGAGCGCTTGCGCGACTGCGTCAACGACGCCCTCGACATTCACGGCGGGCGCGGCGTCTGCGACGGGCCGACCAATTATCTGCAGGGCGCCTTTCAGATGGTGCCCGTTTCCATCACCGTGGAAGGCGCCAACATCCTCACCCGGACGCTGATCACCTTCGCCCAGGGGGCGCTGCGCAGCCATCCCTATCTCTACCGGGAAATTCAGGCGCTCCAGGATGAGAACGAGGCGGCTGGCCTTGCCGCCTTCGAAGCGGCCTTCAACACCCACGTCGCCTGGTCGCTTTCCAACATGGTGGGCGCGTTGCTTCACAATCTGAGCTTCGGCGCCTTCGCCAGCGCCCCCGCCCATGCCGGCAAGACGCGGCGGCACTACCGTCAGCTTTGGCGCTCGAGCCGCAGCTTCGCGCTCGCCGCCGATCTCTCTGTCGCGCTGCTCGGCGGCGGTCTGAAGACCAGACAGAGGATCACCGGCAGGCTCGCCGACGCGCTGAGCGAGGTCTATCTGCTCTCCTGCCTCCTCAAGCGGTTCGAGGACGACGGCGAGCCGGCGCAGGACCTCGATATCGTCGACTATTGCGCCGCCAACTGCCTCTACCGGTTCGAGCAGGCGATGCGGGGCGTGGTCGACAACTTCCCCATCCGTCCGGCGGGCTGGGCGATGCGGGTGCTGCTGTTCCCGTTCGGCGCCCGCCGGCGTCCGGCTCCCGACCGTCTGGGCAAGGCGGTGGTGCGCCTGGCGATCGAGCCCGGCGCGGTGCGCGACCGCCTTACACGTGACATTTTCATAACCGATGATCCGGCCGATCCGTTGGGCCTGTTGGAGCACACCCTGCGCAAGGTGGTCGCGAGCCAGCAGGCCGACAGGAAGCTCGAAAGGGCAGTCCGCAAGGGGGTCGTGCGCCGGACCCACACCAATGACTGGATCGCCGAGGCCGAAGGCAAGGGCATTCTCACCGCCGAGGAGGCCAAGGCCTTGCAGGAGGTCAAGGCCCTCGTCGACAAGGTGATCGCGGTCGACGACTTCGATCCGGGAGACATTATCCCGGGAACCAAACCCAAGACCAAACCGGAAAGCGTCGCCGCCGAATGAGCACCTCAGAGACCAAACCCAAACCGGCCGACATCGCGGCGCTGAAGGACTGGCGTTTCGAGATCGATTTCGAAGGGATAGCCTGGGCGGTTTTCGACCGCGAGGGCGAGAGCATGAACACCCTGGGCCGCCGGCCGACGGAGGAACTCGCTGGCATCATCGAGGCGGTCAAGGCGGCGGCCGCGAAGGGCGAGGCGCGCGGCCTCGTGCTGATCTCCGCCAAGCCTTCCAATTTCATCGCCGGCGCCGACATCCGCGAATTCGATTCGCTTTCCTCGGTGGAGAAGGTCGAGGAGGCGGTCCGCGCGACGATCCAGATCTTCAACCGGATCGAACGTCTGCCGATCCCCGTCGTCGCCGCGATCCACGGATTTTGCCTGGGCGGCGGCCTCGAGCTCGCGCTTGCCTGCCACTACCGCATCGCCACCAAGGAGGAGGCAACCCGCATCGGCTTCCCCGAGGTCAGGCTCGGCATTTTTCCGGGGCTGAACGGCACGGTGCGCTCGATCCGCTCGGCGGGCGCGCTCGACGCCATGACGGCGATGTTGACGGGGCGCATGCTGCGCCCCACCGCGGCGCGCGCCATGGGGCTCGTCGACGAGCTCGTCGACGATCACTTCCGTCTGCGCTGGGCGGCGCGCAAGGCGGTGCTGCGGAAATCCGAGTCGAAGGCGGCGCCCTGGTGGAAACGGGCGATGTCGCAGTCGCCGGTGCGCGGCCTGCTGGCTCAGAGGATGCGCCAGCAGACGGCCGCCAAGGTGCGCGAGGAGCACTATCCCGCTCCCTTTCGGCTGATCGACCTGTTCGACGCCTATGGCGGCGACGCCGCCTTGATGGCGAGCACGGAGACCGACTATTTCGCGCCCCTCATGGTGAGCGAGACGGCGCGCAACCTGCGCCGGGTGTTCCGGCTGAGCGAGATGCTCAAGGACGCCGCGCCCAAGAATGGGTTCGAGCCGCTCCGCGTCCACGTCGTGGGGGCCGGCACCATGGGGGGCGACATCGCCGCCGTGTGCGTGCTTTCGGGCTTCGAGGTGAGCCTGCAGGATCTATCCATGGAGCAGATCGAGCCGGCGCTCAAGCGGGCCAAGGGGCTATTCGGGAAACGCCTCAAGAAGGCCCGGGACGTCGAGGCGGCGATGGCGCGGCTCATACCAGACGTCGAGGGCGCCCACGTGCCCCGCGCCGACGTGGTGATCGAGGCGGTGGTCGAGAAGCTCGCCATCAAGCAGCAGGTGTTCTCCGCCCTCGAGCCCAAGCTCAAGAAGGGCGCGGTGCTCGCCACCAACACCTCCTCGCTCAACATCGAGGACATCGCCCAGCCGCTTGAGGATCCCGGCCGGCTGATCGGGCTGCACTTCTTCAATCCCGTGGAGAAGCTTCCCCTGGTCGAGGTGGTGCGCGGGCGGGCGAGCCGGGAGGAGGAGATCGGCAAGGGCAGCGCCTTCGTCACGGCGATCAAGAAGTTTCCGCTGGTGGTCGGAAGCGGTCCGGGCTTTCTCGTCAACCGCGTGCTCGCGCCCTACATGATGGAGGCGGTGCGCCGCTATCAATCGGGCGAGCCGCGCGAGAAGATCGACGAGGCGGCACTCAAGTTCGGCATGCCGATGGGCCCGCTGGAATTGAGCGACGTGGTGGGGCTCGACGTCTGTCAGCACGTCGCCGAGATCATCGGTCTGGCGCCGCCGGAGGGCAGCGAGCTCGAACGCATGGTCAAGGCGGGCAGGCTCGGCAAGAAATCGGGCGAGGGATTCTACCGTTGGGAGAACGGCAAACCGCAGCGGGACAAGGCCGACTACGATCAAAAGGAGCTTGAGCAATTGGGCCGCGAACTCGTCAAGCCGATGCTGAACGAGTGTCAGAAATGCCTGCAGGAAGGGGTCGTGGAAAGTGCCGATCACGTCGATGCGGGGGTGATCTTCGGCACCGGCTTCGCGCCCTTCCGCGGCGGCCCGTTGCATTATCTCGAAAGCGTCAGGAACGGCGAGCGGGCGGACCGGGAAGCGGCGTAACCGGGCGTGAAGCAGCGTAAGGCGTGAGGTTGGAGGGAGAAGCATGGCCGAGCAGAGGATGCGCCGGGTTGCGGTGATTGGCGGAAAGCGAATCCCGTTCTGCCGGTCCCATACGGGCTATGCGGACCTCTCTAATCTCGAGATGATGACGACGGCGCTGAAGGGCGTGGTCGAGGCCTACGACCTCAAGGACACCCACGTCGACGAAGTCGTCGGCGGCGCGGTCGTCACCCATTCGAAGGATTGGAACCTGACGCGCGAGGCGGTGATCGGCTCGGGGCTTGCGCTCTCCAGCCCCGGCATCACCATGATGCAAGCCTGCGGCACCAGCCTCCAGGCCGCGCTCGGCATCGGCGCCAAGATCGCCACCGGCCAGATCGAATGCGGGATCGCGACCGGCGCCGACACCATTTCCGACGCTCCGGTCGTCTTGCGCAGAAGCTTCGCCAAGCGCCTCGCCGGTTTTTCGCGGGCGAAGGACTGGGGCGGCAAGCTCGCCGCCTTCAAGGGATTCAACCCGGGCGAGCTCGTCCCCCAGGGCCCCAATACCGGCGAGCCGCGCACGGGTCTCTCCATGGGCGAACATTGCGAATTGATGGCAAAGAAGTGGGAGATTTCGCGCGAGGATCAGGACGACCTCGCCTATCAGAGCCACAGGAAGGCGGCCGCCGCCTACGAATCGGGCTTCATGGACGGTCTTCTGGAGCCATGCGCCGGCATCTTCCGGGACAACAATCTGCGCGCCGATATCGACCGCGAGAAGTTGGCCGAGCTCAAGCCGGTGTTCGACCGCTCCAAGCGGGGCACGCTGACGGCGGCCAATTCGACGCCTTTCACCGACGGCGCGTCCGCTGTTCTGCTGGCAAGCGAGGAGTGGGCCAAGGAGCGGGGGTTCAAGCCGCAGGCCTTTCTCACCCATTCGCACACCTCGGCGATTGATTTCGTCGCCGGCGAAGGGTTGCTGATGGCGCCCGCCATCGCGGTTAGCGAAATGCTCAGGAAGGCGGGGCTCGATCTGCAGGATTTCGATTACTACGAAATCCACGAGGCCTTCGCGGCCCAGGTGCTCTGCACCCTGAAGGCATGGAACACGCCGGAATACTGCGCGCGGGTGCTGGGGCGCAATAAGGCGCTCGGCGAAATCGACCGCGAGAAACTAAATGTTGCCGGCTCGAGTTTAGCTTACGGTCATCCTTTTGCCGCAACTGGAGGGCGTATATTGGCGAAGCTCGCCAAATTGCTTGACACAAATGGTGGCGGACGCGGACTAATTTCGGTATGCACGGCGGGTGGCATGGGCGTCGCGGCCATCTTGGAGAGCGCGGAGCGCGCCACCGGTTCCCCCAAATCCAAGAACGGATCGGGGAACGGACAGACGAACGGCGCGTCCAAGGGACGTTGAATTGCAGTCGTCGCAAAGACAAACGAATAAGTTCGCTATGCTGGGCAGCGTCGGGGAACGGGAAAGCCGGGGCGGTGTGGCCCGGGCATTGATGATTATGCTTAACGATTCCTTATGAAGCGATGCGATACATTCACAGCACTATCCCAGGACGCCGGCTGAAAGCGCGCCGGCCGTCCGGCATTCGAGGAGGGTGGTTCATGCGGCTTCCCGTATTTGCCCTTTTGCTGGCGCTGGCGCCTCTGTCGGCGGCCCTGGCGGCCGTAAATGACGAGGACAATCCCGCCTATGGCGTGTGGATGACGGATGGCGGAAAGAGCAAGGTTCACGTCTATCGGCGCGACGGAAAATTATGCAGCAAGATCATCTGGCTCAGGGATCCGCTCGACAGTGACGGCCAGCCCTATCATGACGAGCTCAATCAAAACGTGTCGCTGCGCACCCGCGAGGTGGTCGGCATCAACGTTCTGGACGGCATGACCCAGACCAGCCGCTACGAATGGGAAGGCCAAGTCTACAACCCGGAGGACGGCAAGACCTACAAGGCCTATCTGGCGCTCATCAAACCCGACGTTCTGCGCCTCAAGGGATGTCTGCCCATGGGCTGGCCCTGCCGCTCGAAGTTCTGGAAGAAGCTCGACGAGGAACCGCCGTCCGCCGCCGAATCGGAGACGGTCGTGGCCTCGGTCGAGGAAGAAGAGATTATAGAGGAGACCGGCGATCCGGCGGCAGAGGCCGAGCCGCGGGCGGAGACGCCGAGCCCGGCCGCCGAGGCGGAACCGCGGACGCCGCGGGAAGCCGATCGGCAGCAGATGGAGGTGGCAACCGCCGAGGCCCCGCCGCCGCCCGCCGCGCCCAAGGTCATCACGCCGCCGCAACAGGCCCAGCCGCAGCCGGCCCAGCCGCAGCAGGCAGCGCGCACCGGCGATATTCCGCCGCCGCCGCCCATTCCGCAGGTCGGTCAGCCCGCCCGGCAGGCATCGCCGGCCCCGCAGGCTTCCTTGGCGCCGCCGACGGTGGCCTCGACGCCGCAAGCAAGCCAGGACGACCGGCAGACCCGGCAGGCGCCGGTGGCGTCGGCGCAGCAGCCCGTGGCGCCGCCAGCGCGGCATAAGGCGCCCCAAACCCGCAGCGAGGCCGCCGTCTCGATGCCGCCCTCGCTGCCGGAGCGCGTGGCGCCGCCGCCCGCCCCTCAGCCGCAGGCCTGGCCGTCGTATGGCGACAAGAGGACGCGTTATTCGGCCCTGTCGCAGCCGACCCGGCCGGCCACGGGCGACGATGGCGCGCGCTATCTGGTTCAGGTGGCGGCGCGCCAGAACGAAAGCGAGGCGATGGCCGTCTTCCACGATCTGCGTCAGCGTTACCCGGAGCTGCTCGGCCAAGCGCAGCCGATCATCAAACGGGTCAATCTGGGCGACCTCGGCGTGTGGTATCGCGTGCGCGTCGGGCCGATCACCGGCAAGTCGACGGCGCTCGCCTTCTGCAACCGCCTGAAATTCGCCGGGTCCGACTGTTTCATTCGCCGGCAATAGGGGTGATTGGCGCTCAAAAAAAAGAGCTCTAACCCCTCGACACCGCCCGTGGAAATGCTAACCTAGCCAGTGGGTTAGGGGGGCACGTCCGTCCCGCCGGTCGGTCTGGAGCGTTCATCGCCGGGCAACAGGCGATGTTTGATGCACCGTCCCGCCGGTAATCATGCAAGTGCTTGAGCCGCGTGCGGTTGTGAAGGCGTCGATCACGTCGACGCCCAGCTCCTCCGTGCCTCGGTCTCCGGCAAACGCCGTGCCGCCCCCGGCCCACGACAACGCCCGCCGCGCGAGCGGGCGACGGCAAAGGGAGGGCACGACATGGTGCGTTGGATCTTCGTGGTTTCGTTTCTGGCGGCGATGACGGCGAGCGGCGGCGCGTTCGCCGGCGATCCCAAGGGCCTGTGGCTGACCGACAGGGGCAAGGCGAAAATCGAGATCGCGCCCTGCGGCGCGCTGCTGTGCAGCAAGATCGTCTGGCTGAGCCGGCCGCATGGCAGTGACGGCGAGCCGGTGAGGGACCGGCACAATCCGGACCCGCAGCTCAAGAACAGGCCGGTC
>CAYVYD010000015.1:11852-19453 GCA_964454415.1 uncultured Hyphomicrobiaceae bacterium
GAGGAACTCGAACAGCTCCTCGGCGCTCGCCGAGCGGCCCTTCTTGAGCTTGACGAAGGCCTTTGGCGCCTCGCCGCGATACTCGTCGGGAACGCCCACCACCGTGACCTCCTCGACGGCTGGGTGGGCGTAGATCGCCTCCTCCACCCGGCGCGGATAGATCTTGAAGCCCGAGGCGTTGATCATGTCCTTGAGGCGGTCGATGATGAAGGTGAAGCCGTCCTCGTCCATGTGGCCGACATCGCCGCTGCGGAAGTAGTCGCCGGCGAAGGCCTCGCGCGTCTCCTCGGGCCGGTTCCAGTAGCCGGTCATCACCTGCGGTCCCTTGATGCAGATCTCGCCGTCCTCGCCGGTCCCAAGCTCCCTTTCCGGGTTGTCGAGGGCGCGGATCGAAATCACGGTCCGCGGCACCGGGATGCCGATCGAACCTTCCTTGACCGGGCCGTCGACTGGGTTGCAGGTGGCGACGGGTGAGGTTTCGCTCAGGCCGTAGCCCTCGACCAGCTCGCAGCCGCTCACCTTTTCGAACCGGCGCTTGACCTCGACCGGAAGCGCCGCGCCGCCGGAGATGCAGAATTTGAGCGAGGAAAGGTCGACCTTCTCGATCCTCGGGTGATGCAGCATCGCGTTGTAGAGGGTGGGGACGCCGGGCAGCACGGTCGCCTTGAGGCTGCCGATCAGCTTGAGCGCGTCGTAGAGATCGAACCGCGGCATCAGGATTATCTCCGCGCCCATGACGACGCCGAAATTGAGCACCGTAGTCATGGCGAAGACGTGGAAGAAGGGCAGGATTCCCATCACCCGCTCGGCGCCGATCTCGAGCGAGGTCGTCCAGTCCTTGATCTGCTGGACGTTGATGCTGAGATTGGCGTGGGTCAGCATCGCCCCCTTGGGCGTGCCGGTCGTCCCGCCGGTATATTGCAGCACCGCGATGTCGCGGCTGGGCTCGATGTCGACCCTCTTATAGCCGCCGTCATTTGCCACCAAATCGTCCTCGAGAACGATGCGGTGGCGCTGGTCGGAGCCGTGGGGGTCGCCAAGCTCCTTTCGCTTGAACAGCTTGAACAGCACCGACTTGGCGCCGGGCAACAGGTCGGTGAAGGTGCAGACGACCGCCGTCTCGATCACCCCCTTTTCCAGCAGCGCCTCGGCCTTGTCGAACAGCATCGCCAGATCGAGCGTCACAAGAAACGTGGTGTCGCTGTCCCTGGCCTGTTCCTCTAGCTCCTCGATGGTGTAGAGCGGATTGTAGTTGACGACCGTCGCGCCGGTCTTGAGCACGCCGAAATAATAGGCGACGTAGCTGGGCGAATTGGGAAGCAGCAACCCGACGTGGGTTCCCTTGCCGACGCCGCGTTGCTGCAGCCCCTTGGCGATGCGGTTGCAAAGATCGCCGATCTCCGCATACGTCGTTGTTTTGCCAAGAAAATATGTGCAATTACGGGAACCGTATGCGGCGACCGCCTGATCCAGCATGTGGCCCAGCGGTTGCGGCTCGAATTGGGCCTCCCAGGAGACCGACTTTGGATAGGCTTTGAGCCACGGATAGTCGTGGCGTTGGCCCTTCGGTCCGGCGGGCTTGCGCGGAGCGACCCTCGTCATGGCGGATTTGGCCTTCACTTGGCGTGGGTTTAGGCGTTAATTACGAACGTCCTCGTCCGTTGCGGTGCCGTCGGGAACGGCGCGTAGGGAAAAGGAGCATTGCCTCCGTGTTATGTGGAAAACTATACCATGGTTGCAAACGCCGTGGTAATGCCAATGACATATTCCGGGCGTCTGGAACGGAGAACGGATGGAGATAGGCTGAAGCAAGGGAGGAGATTCCGCCAGCGGCTCCAGGTTGTGCGGAATGGTCCGTGAGGGCATGAGCGCTTGACGCGAGACGCTAGACTCCGTTTGAATTTAAGACTATCTCAACGCGCGGCTTGCTCGTGAATTCCATCTGCGATACCAGGATGGCCAAGTGCATGCGAACCCCGACCGCTCGGGGCCAAGGAGAGCGACATGGACGATACGGCAAAAAAGATCATCGAGATCTTGAAGAAGAATATGAAGGAGCCCTCCGACGATATCGGCCTCGCGACTCCTCTCGCGGACCTCGACATCGAGTCCCTCGATCTCGCGGTGATCGTGTTCGATATCGAGGATACCTTCGGCATCGAAATCCCTTATAATGCCAATGAAGAAGTCGAGGATTTTGCGACCGTCGGATCGGTAGTCGACAAGGTCAAGTCGATCATTGCCGAAACGTCGAGTGCAACGGCGTAGGTCCGGCGTTCAGGCCGGAAGCGGAGCCGCGTTGAAGCTTCCCAACCCCATCACCCGAGATTCATGACAACGAAAAATGGCCGCAGGCGCGTCGTTGTGACCGGCCACGGTGTCGTCACGCCGGTCGGTAACGACGTTCCCACTTTCTGGAGCGCGCTCAAGCAGGGTAAATGCGGGATCGGCCAGATCCAGAGCTTTCCCACGAACGAGCTCTACATCACCATCGCCGGCGAGGTGAAGGATTTCGAGCCGAAGGAGCGGCTGCCGAGCAAGCAGTTCCATTACGCCGACCGCTATTCGCAATTCGCCGGCGCCGCCGCCAAGGAGGCGGTTGAGCAGTCGGGCATGACCACGCCGCTCGCCGACGAGGAGAGCTATCGCGCCGCCTCGATCATCGGTTCGGGCATCGGCGGGCTGACCACGCTCGAGCTCTCCTACAAGGCGCTGTTCCAGGACCACAAGCGCGCCACCCATCCCCTGACGCTGCTCAAATCCATCGGCAGCTCGGCCGCCGCTCACGTCAGCATCGAATACGGCATCAAGGGTCCTTGCTTCGGTGTGGTGAGCGCGTGCTCGACCGCGACCCATGCCATCGGCCTGGTCTACCGCATGATCCGCGAGGGGTTGATCGACCTCGGCCTCGCCGGGGCGTCGGAGGCCTCGCTCGCCTATGGATCGACGCGGGCGTGGCAGGCGATGCGGGTGTTGAGCCCGGACGCGATCCTACCCTTCAGCAAGAACCGCAACGGCACCGTGCTGGCGGAGGGCGGCGGCGTGATGATGCTGGAGGAGCTGGAGCACGCCAAGGCGCGGGGCGCCAATATTCTCGCCGAGCTCGTCGGCTACGGCATGACGGCGGACGCCGCCGACATGGTCAATCCCTCGATCGACGGCGCGTCCACGGCGATGCAGATGGCGCTTGAAGACGCCGGGCTCTCGCCCGGCGACATCGACTATCTCAACGCCCACGGCACCGCCACCACCGTCAACGACGTCAACGAGACGCGCGCCATCAAGCGGGTGTTCGGCAAGGCGGCCAACGACATCTCGATCTCCTCGACCAAGTCGATGCACGGCCATTGCCTCGGCGGCGGCGGCGGCATCGAGGCCTCGGCGACGATCATGGCGATGAAGGAGAACATCGCCCCGCCGACCATCGGCCTCGACGAGCCCGATCCCGAATGCGACCTCGACTACACGCCCAAAGTCGGCAAGGCGCGCGAGATCACCTACGCCATGTCAAATTCCTTCGCCTTCGGCGGGTTGAACGCGGTGTTGCTGTTCGGTCCCGATCCGAGCTGACCGGCCTTTCCTAGGACCGTTGGCGGCCGTTTGCGCCGCGTTCGCGCCGCTCGTTCAGAGCGGCGTCCTCAAGGTGCACCTTGTAGCTCAGCACCGCCGACCAGATCGCGGTCATCACCAGCGCGAAGGCCCAGGCGCCGAAGGCGAGCGGCAGCAGCGCCGTCTCGATGATCGCCACCGCGTAATTGGGGTGCCGCATCACCCGGTGGGGCCCGCTTCGGCTGAGCGGCTCCTCCTTGAGGGTGACGATGCGGTGGGTCCAGAACGGTCCGAGCGACCAGATCGTCCAGTAGCGTACCACCTGCAGCGCGCCGTAGAGCCCGATCAGCGGCCAATATATCGGTGCCGTGGGGGGGATCATCAGCCATAGGCCGAAGATCCAGGCCAGATGAGTCACCGCGACGACCGGGTAGTAGGCGCGGCCCGCCTCGCGCGCGCCCCGGGCCATGAGCGCGCGGGTGTTGCGGGCCGAGTAAAGCTCCTCCAGCCCGCGCTGAGCGAGGATCAGGAGCGCGGCCAGTTGCGGCGCGCCGATGAGGTCGCCCGCCATCGCCCTACAGCTCGATGAGCGCGAAGGAGATGGTGAAGCCCGGGCCCAGCGCCGCCATCAGGTGCAAGCCGGAGGCGCCGGCTTCGCGGGCGCGCTCGAGCACGAACAGGACCGTGGGCGAGGACATGTTGCCGTAGTCGCGCAATACCTCCCAGGAATGGCTGAGCCGCTCGGCGCCGATGTCGAGCGCGGCCGCCATCGCTTCGAGGACCTTGCGGCCGCCAGGATGCAGGATGAAGCCCTCGATGTCGCCGAGCCCAAGCCCGTGCTTGGCGAGAAAGTCGGAGGTGGCCGCGGCCAGGCTGGCGCGGGCGAAAGCGGGGATGCGGGTCGAGATCACCACGCCGAAGCCGTCCTCTTCGATCGACCAGCCCATCAGCTCCTCGCTTTCGGGCCAGAGATGCTCGCCGGTGGCGAGCACGCGGGAGCTGTTGCCCTCAGCCGAGCCCGGCTCTTGCGCGCGCAGCACCAGCGCCGCCGCGCCGTCGCCGAACAGCGCGGTCGAGACGAACATCGCCTTGCTGGGGTCGGAAAGCCGGAAGTTGAGACTGCAGAGCTCTACCGTGAGCACCAGAACGTGGCCGTCGGCGAAGGTGCGGGCGAGGCGGGCGCCGCGGGCAAGCCCGCTGACGCCTCCCGCGCAGCCGAGCCCGAAGACGGGCAGGCGCTCGGCGTCGGGCCGGAAGGCGAGCCGGTTCATCAATTTGGCGTCGAGGCTCGGCACGCAGAGCCCGGTGGTCGAGACGGTGACGATGGCGTCGATCTCCTGCGGCTCGAGGCGGGCGGAGGCGAGCGCCTTGAGCGCGGCCTCTTCAAGTAGCGCCGGCGCCTCGCGCGCAAACACGGCACCCCGCGCCTCCCAGCCATGGGGGGCGACGTACCAGTCGAGCGGCATGCAGGCATGGCGCCGCTCGATCCCCGTATTGGCGTAGACCGGCTCCAAATGGGCGAGGTGCGGAAACACCTGACGCGCGCGCGCAAGCATCGCCTCTTGGCTCAACAAATGGGGCGGGAGCGCGGTGGCGAGCGCGGCGATCTCCACCGCGGGGCCGTCCTCGGCGGCGGGTCGCCCGGCGGGCGATTGGGGTCTTGCTCTTCGGTGGCGGTGCAGCATCGCGGCCCGGTCGGCTGCGCCGGGTCGCCCTTGGACCCTGCGAATTCCTCTACCGCCACACTATCACAATTAGGGGCGGGGAAATGGGGAGGGCGCCGATGCGCGGCCGATCGCATCAGACCGAAGGCGCGGGGTCGCCCGGGCGGTGGTTGCGGAGATATTAGCTGAGCAAGACAAGTATTTGATAAAGAGAATCAAAAATTACTTTGCCGATTGGCAACGCTTCGCCTTGGGCAGTGCACGGCGGCGGTTACGAACTGGATCCAATTTTCCCGGTCCACAAATCCGTAGTGTCCGGCCCCGGCCCATTGATGCGATGTGCCGTTGGGCAGCTCCTTGCAAAGGTGCAGCGGCATGGCGGGCGAGATGATGTCGTCATCGGTGCCGTAAATCAGCTCGGCCGGCGTCGCGATGGCGCCTGGCGAGAATCCCCAATCCCATAATGCCATTGTCATCTCATGGACGCCCTCCTTGGTCGCGCCCGGCTCGTCGAAGGGGGCCACGGGCGAGGCCAGCGTGACCTTTGCGACGCGATCGGACATGTGGAAGGCGATTGCCAGCGCTTGAGGACCAACCCCCGAATGACCCGCCACGTTGAACGCATGAAGACCTGACCGGTCCGCGAGTTCTTCAATGTCGGCCCCCCAATCCACCATTTTTCGCCCTTTCTTCGGGCTTGAACCGCCGACGCCGGGCTGGTCCGCCGCGATCCAACGCGCGCCGAGCGAAGCGGTCAGCTTGTCGTCCGGGTTCCGGATCACATGCGAATCGGAAAATCCATGACTGAAAATCACCGGCGTTCCGTCCGGATCGCCCCATAGATGTCGCAAGCGAGCGTTCTGCCGTCGCTAAGCGTCATCGTCTTCGTCACCGCTTCCCCCCTTGCCGATCCAAACGGCTCACTGCTTGAGTACGCAGGTCAGGCGTCAGCGCCTCTGCCTTCTCCATCCGGCAGGGTTTCTTGCCTTCCAGGCTGACCGCGGCCGCTCACATCAGGCCCAGCGCCCGCATGCTCGCATGGCCCTCGCGGCCGACGATGATGTGGTCGTGCACCACCAGGCCCAGTTTCTGCGCCGCCTCGACGATCCGCTTGGTCATGGCGATGTCGGCGCGCGAGGGCGTGGGGTCGCCCGAGGGGTGGTTGTGGACCAGGATGATGGCGGTGGCCGAGAGCTCGAGCGCGCGTTTGACGATCTCGCGCACATAGACTGGCGTGTGGTCGACGGTGCCCTCCTGCTGCACCTCGTCGGCGATGATGCGGTTGCGCTTGTCGAGGAACAGGATGCGGAACTGCTCCTTCTCGGCGAAGCCCATCGCCGCGCGGCAATAGTCGAGCACCGCCTGCCAGGATTGGGCCACCGGACGCTCGACGGCCTCGCTTCGCATCATGGCGAGTGCCGCGGCGCGCACCAGCTTGAGTTCCCCCGCCACCGCCTCGCCCGCGCCCGGCACCTCCAGGAGCCGGTGCTCGGGGGCGTGCAGCACCTCGGCGAAGGAGCCGAATTTGGCGATCAGCGTCTTGGCGAGCGGCTTGGTGTCGCGCCGGGGGAGCGCCCGGAACAGGATCAGCTCCAGCAGCTCGTAATCGGCGAGCGCGCCGGGGCCGCCATCGCGGAAGCGTTTGCGCAGGCGGTCGCGGTGGCCGAGATAATGGGGTTTGCCGACAGGCCGCGCGCCCATGGCGGCGGGCTACTTGTAGGGCGGGCAGTCGAGCCCCTTGGGCGAGAGCGTGAAGATCCGGTGCCCAGTCTCGGTGACGCCGACGGTGTGCTCGAACTGGGCCGAGAGCGAGCGGTCGCGGGTGACCGCGGTCCAGCCGTCGGAAAGGATCTTCACGTGCGGCTTGCCCAGATTGATCATCGGCTCGATGGTGAAGAACATGCCCTGCTTGAGCTCGACCCCTTGGCCCGGCTCGCCGTAATGCAGGATGTTGGGCCGGTCGTGGAACACGCGGCCGAGCCCGTGGCCGCAGAAATCCCGCACCACGCCGCAGCGTTCGCTTTCGCAATAGCTCTGGATCGCGTGGCCGATGTCGCCGGTCGTCGCCCCCGGCTTGACCGCGGCGATGCCCCGCTTCAACGCCTCATGCGTCACCTCGATCAGCCGCTCGGCGGCGCGCGAGATGGCGCCCACCGGATACATCCGGCTGGTGTCGCCGTGCCAGCCGTCGAGGATCAGCGTTACGTCGATGTTCAGAATGTCGCCCTCCTTCAGCGCCCGCGTGCCGGGGATGCCGTGGCAGACCACGTGGTTGAGCGACGTGCAGATCGATTTCGGAAAGCCGCGGTAGTTGAGGGGCGCGGGTATGGCGCCGTTGTCGAGGGCGAATTGCAGGACGAAGTCGTCGAGCTCGGCGGTGGTGACGCC
>CAYVYD010000016.1:0-3557 GCA_964454415.1 uncultured Hyphomicrobiaceae bacterium
GCGCTCGCCGGGGTGCTGATGCAGATCGTGATGCGTCTGCGGCAGCTCTTTCCGGTCGTGTTCAAGCTGGAAGCGGCCGAATAGCCATTGAGGAAAGCGGCGGCTCGATCGTTAGAGCCGCCGTTTCTCGTCATCGGCGCGGGCCACGCCCGGGTGGCCTTCCGGGTCTCATTCAAACGAGGGTCTCCAAATAATTCACCAAGTTGCCGCACGCCGACGAGAGCCTGCGCGTCGCCGCCATGGCGGTTCTAGGAGGGTCAAGCATGTTCAACAATCAGCAAGTTCTCGAGGCCGCCGGCTTCAATAAGGAAGCGGCATGGTACTCCATGATATTCGACATCATCGTCGTCGTGGCCGTGGTGCTTCTGTTCGGCGGCGTGATCGCCCTGCACTGCCAATTGCTGGCCGGCGACTGGGACTTCTTCATCGATTGGAGGGACCGGCAATACTGGCCGCTGGTCTATCCCATCGTGGCGATCATGTTCCCGGCGGCGCTTGCGGCCGTTTTCTGGGAGAACTTCCGGCTGCCGATCGGCGCCACGGTGGGCGCGACGCTGTTGGTGCTCTCGGTCTGGCTGATGCGCTGGGGGGCATGGCATGAATTCGCCAGCTATCCCTTCAGCATGATCACGCCCGCCCAAACGATCACAGGCGCGCTTATCCTGGACGGCCTTCTGCTGGTGTTCCGCAATCCGCTTGCCGTCGGAATCCTCGGCGGCTTCCTCTACGGCTTCGTGTTCTATCTGGTGAACTACGCACCGATCGCAGCCTATTTCCTGCCCGTCGAGCACATGGGGTCGGTTGCCTCTGTCGCCGATATGATCGGCTACTCCTTCCCGCGCTCGACGACGCCCGAATACATCCGCATCGTGGAAAAGGGCACCCTACGCACATTCGGCGACACCACCGTCTGGTACACCTCGGCCTTTTCCGGCTTCATCTGCATCTTCATGTATCTGATCTGGTGGCGGATGGGCCTGTGGTTCGCGCAGACGACGTTCTTCCCCAATCACCCCAGGGTCAAGGCGGCCATGGGACTCAAGGACTGAACGGCGCCGGAGCGGGAGAGAGCCATGAGCAAGAAACGCAACCCGATGCTGCTGTGCCTGGCCGTTACGGCGGGTGTGGCGCTTTCGATGTTCGACGCGTGGCCTGCAAGCGCCCATGGCGAGCGCAGCCAAGAGCCCTATCTGCGGACGCGGGCAACGCAATGGTTCGACGTAACGTGGTCCAAGACGTCGGTCGGCGTGAACGAGGAACTGGAGATCAACGGCAAGTTCTATCTGATGAAAGACTGGCCGGACGCGATCGCCCGGCCCGATCTCGCCTTCGTTTCGCTGGTGGCGCCGGGACCGGTCTTCACGCGGAGGGAAACCTTTCTCAACGGCAAGCCGGCGCGGCAGAGCTTCAAGGAATTGGAGCTCGGCAAGGTCTACGATTACAAGATGATCATTCGTGGCCGCGTGCCGGGCAACTGGCATGTGCATCCGATGGTCTCGGTGCACGAGGTGGGGCCGCTGGTAGGACCCGGCGAGTGGATCGAGGTGACCGGCTCGGCAGACGACTTCGCGCTACCGATGCAGACGATCACCGGCGAAAAGATCGACAATCTCGAGACCTACAACGTCGCCACCGTGGTGGGCTGGCACGCGGTATGGATCGCAATCGCCGCGGCCTGGCTTTTGTTCTGGCTGCTGCGGCCGTTGCTGGTGCCGCGTTGGATCGTTCTGCAAAAGGGCCGCGAAGACCTTTTGGTGCGCCGCACCGACGTGATCGTGGGCGCAAGCATCGTGGTCCTTGCCCTGGGCCTCACCGCCGTGGCCCATATCTGGGCGACGACGGCTTATCCACGCGTCGTGCCCCTGCAGGTAGGCACCTCCAACCACGTCCAGATCAAACAACCGCCGCAGGACGTCTTGATCGACGTTAAGCGCGCGACCTATGACGTGCCGGGACGGGCGATGAAGGTGACCTTCGATGCGACGAATACGGGCAATGCACCGCTGACGCTCGGCGAGTTCACGACAGCGAGCCTGCGGTTCGTGAACAGGGCCTCACCGCAGGCGATGGCTAAAATCGACCCCTCCTATCCGAAGGAACTGATCCCGGAGAGGGGCCTGGAGCTCAACGACGCATCGCCGTTGCAGCCCGGCGAAACGCGGACCTACCAAATGGACGCCATCGACGTGGCCTGGGAACTCGAGCGTCTGACCAGCTTCCTGAGCGACGTCGATTCGCGCTTCGGGGGGCTGCTGTTCTTCCATGAGAGCGACGGAACGCGGCACTTGAGCGAAATCGCCGGTCCGATCATACCCGTCTTTACCGACAGCAACGCCATGGTGAGCAGCCAGGGCACGGCGGAAACGGCGCAGATCGGGTCTTCCTCCCGGCGCTGACGGGCGGCGGCGGCGCGGGTTCGAACGGTCCCGCGCCCCGCTCGCGGGCGCGCATCGCCAAGAGAATGGAAAGCAACGCCGCCGCCCGCTCACTCGGGCGCCGCGAGAACCCCCACGCGCAGCAGCTCGACGAGCTCGTCGCTGGTCTCCCGGAACGACCGTCCCGACGTGTCGATGTGATGGGCGGCGCGGGCGTAGAGCTCCTCGCGCTCGCTCAGGATCCGCTTGAGCTCCTCCATGGCCGAGGGATCGTCGGCCATTGGACGGCGGTCCCCCTGCTCGATGACGCGGGACATGTGCTCGTCGGGCGAGGCGCTCAGCCATATGGTGGTGAAGCGGCTCAACAGGGTCCGGTAGGTCGACGGCTCCTCGACGATGCCGCCGGCGACGGCGAGCACGACCTTGTCGTAACGCTTGATCACGATGTCGAGGCAGTGGCTTTCGAGCCGGCGGTATCCCTGCGGACCGTAGAGGGCGAAGATCTCGCCGATCTCCAGGCCGTTGGTCGCCTCCATGACGGAATCGAGCTCGACGAAGGGAAGCTGCAGACGGTCGGCCGCGTCCTTGCCGAGCGCCGACTTGCCGGCGCCCCGCAGGCCTAGCAGCGCGATCCTGCGGGCCCGTGCATCGTCGGGCTTGAGCGCCTGGTTGAGGATGTCGGCGACGCGTTTCTTGACCTCGTGGGGAGCGGCGCAGTAGAGCCGCCAAAACTTGTGGGCGTCGTCCTGGCCGTAGCCGGGAAGCACCTGCTCCAGCTTGGCGTCCATGGCATCGACGATGCCCTTCAACCGGCAAATGGAGATGTTTCCCTCGCCGCCTTCGAGCTGGGCGATGAAGCGCTGGGAGACGCCGCAGCGGGCCGATAGCTCCTTGCGCGAGTAACCGCGGTCGTTGCGAATGGCGCGCACGCGGCTGCCGACGCTCGCCAGGAAGCCGTCGGCGCCGTCCAGCTTGCCGGCCGTTTCGGCCAGCCCTCCGTCTTCAGTAGGTCTCAATATGAAGCCGCCCTTCCTGGCGCATCAACGCGCGTTGGGTTTCCCAGTCGAGCCCGGCCGTCGCGCAAATCTCGGCGAGCGACTCCTCGACGCCCTCCTCCATGCCTTTCAGGCCGCAGACATAGATGTGGGTGCGGTCGCTGGCGAGGTAGGCGGAGAGCCAGTC
>CAYVYD010000016.1:3657-18612 GCA_964454415.1 uncultured Hyphomicrobiaceae bacterium
GCGACGACGCGCCAATTGTCGATGGCGCCGGTGGGGCACGGCGAAATGCAGTCCATGCAGTAATTGCACTTTTCCGCGATCACCACGTAGTTGTCGTCATTGTGGGTGACGGCGTCCTGGGTACAGGTCTCCTGGCAGGTGTTGCAGCGGATGCAGATCTCGGGATCGATGAGATGCTGCTTCGTGAGCGCCGCCGCCTGCTTATCCTGCACCGGTTTCTGCATGTCAGGCCTGATGGATCTTCACATATTCGAAGTCGCCGGGTTTGTTGTCGATGCCGACCTTGGGGGGCGCGATCCAGCCGGCGAACTTGCCGGGCTCCCATTGCGGCTGCATCAGCGAGGCGATGAAATCGCCATCCGACTTGTCGGGCAGGAACTCGCCCCTGCGGGCGACCCACCGATCCGCGCTCAACAGCTCTCCCTGCGGCGTCGCATCGACGCTGGAGAACTCGCCGATCTGACGGTGGAAGGCGACGCTCGGCAGCTCGAGCTCGAATTCGACGCCGGCCTTTTGGATGACCTTGTTCCAGCGGTTGACGCCGCCGGCGGCATCGTGGGTGTAGTCGTCGCGCAGGCGCATATTGACGGCCGCGATCGCCGGCTCGTCGACGATCTTCGGCGCGCCGTCCACCAGCCGCAGCACCGGATAGGTGGCGTCCACCAGCTTGTGGTCGTCCTCCAGCTTGACCTCCCGGAACCGGCCCTTGGCGCCGGCGGTGAAGGCGTTGGCGGCGTTGGTCGAGATCTCCGAGCCGAACAGATCGAGCGAGAGCGAATAGTGCAGGTTGAGCTTCTTCTGCACGGTCGGCAGGTCGATGACGCCGAGCGCGCGGACCGCATCGATGTCGTAGGGATCCTCGACGCCGGCCTCCTTCATCGCCTGGCAGGTGCGCTCGACGATGCGCCCCACGCCGGTCTCGCCGACGAACATGTGGTGGGCCTCCTCGGTCAGCATGAAGCGGCAGGTGCGCGACAGCGGATCGAAGCCCGACTGGGCGAGGGCCTCGAGCTGCATCTTGCCGTCGCGGTCGGTGAAGTAGGTGAACATGAAGAAGGAGAGCCAATCCGGCGTCTCCTCATTGAAGGCGCCCAGCATGCGCGGCGCCTCGGCCGAGCCGGACTGGCGGCGGAGCAGCTCGTCGGATTCCTCGCGGCCGTCCTTGCCGAAATATTTCTGCAGCAGATAGACCATCGCCCAGAGGTGTCGGCCCTCCTCGACATTGACCTGAAAGAGGTTGCGCATGTCGTAAAGCGAGGGCGCGGTCTTGCCAAGGAAGCGCTGCTGCTCGACCGAGGCGGGCTCGGTGTCGCCCTGGATGACGATCAGGCGGCGGAGCATGGCGCGATATTCGCCCGGCACCTCCTGCCAGGCGGGCTCGCCCAGATGCTCGCCGCAGGGGATACGCCGGTCCTGGACGGCGGGTGCCAGCAGAATGCCCCACCGGTATTCGGGCATCTTGACGTAATCGAACTTGGCCCAGCCCTTGGGGTCGACGCTAACGGCCGTGCGCAGAAAGACCAACGACTCCTGAAAGCCGTTGGGACCCATGTCGTACCACCAGTTGATGTAGCCGGGGTGCCACTTCTCGAGCGCCTTCAACACCCGCCGGTCGCTGGATAGGCCCACATTGTTGGGAATGAGCGTGTCGTAATCGACGTTGATCAGATCTTGCATGGGAGCGTTCCTCCAGCGGTGTTCTCGGACTTAGACTCTTTGGGGGTCGAATTCGCCGCGCTGACCGGTGCCGTAGCGCCGCAGGGCGCCGTGTTCGCCGACCGCGTTGGGGCGTTGGAAAATCCAGTTCTGCCAGGCGGTCAACCGGCCGAAGATGCGGGTCTCCATTGTTTCCGGTCCGGCGAAGCGCAGATTGGCCTCCAGACCGGTGAGGCCATCGGGCGAGAAGGTGGCGCGCTCCTCCAGAAAGATGCGGACCTCGTCCTCCCAGTCGATGTCGTCGAAGACGAAAGTGACGAGGCCGAGCTCCTCGGCCTCCCGCGCCTCGACTGGCTTGTCGATGGCCGCGCGGGCGGTCTCCAGTGCCTCGGGCTCGCCCAGAAAGCGCGTCCCCAGCCGGCTCAGGCCGTTGGACATGGGATAGGTGCCGAAATTGCCGCGGGTGAGCGAGAGCCGCGCGGGCGGGCGGTTGTCGCCCTCGAGCGCGCCTTCGAGCATGTAGCTGCGGTCGGCGGCGAAGGCGAGCTCGGCCAGCATGCCCGCGAAGCAGGAGCCCGGCTCGATCAGCGCCACCAGCGAGCGCGAGGTCAAGTCGACGCGCTTCAACACCCGTTTCCAATAGAGCAGGATCTCATTGGCGAGCCAGTGATCGGCGTTGTCGAGCAGCAGGTTCTCGCAGGCGGCGACGCGTCCGCCGTAGCCGTGGGTCTTGAAGGCGAGCATGCCGATCTCGGGCTCGTTGGCGCGCAGATGCAGGATCGCGTCGTCGAGCTCGCGCGCAAGGCGCAGCGGCCAAAATTGCGCGCCCTCCGCCTCCACCTCGGCCATGCCGGCGGGGGGCTCGCTCTGCGGCCCCTCGAGCACCAGGGTGGCGATGCGGCCGGAACGGTCGATCGAGACCTCGAGCGATGAATAGACCACGCCGTCCTCGGAGAAGCTGCGCTCGAGCGGCGTGAGCGCCACGCCCTCGGCGCCGTCGGGGCGGCCCGAGCGGGCGGCGATCTCCTTCAGGCGCTCGCTCACGATGTCGTCGAACTGAGCGTTGGGCACGACCTCGTCGACGAGGCGCCACTCCTGGGCGCGGCGGCCCTTGATGCCCTCCTCGACGGTGCAGAACACGTCCGCCCGGTCGCGGCGGACCTTGCGCTTGTCGGTGACCCTGGTGAGCCCGCCGGTGCCGGGGAGGACGGCAAGCAGCGGAAGCTCAGGCAGGGCCACCGACGAAGAGCCGTCATCGGTGAGGATGATGTGATCGGCGGCAAGCGCCAGCTCGTAGCCGCCGCCGGCACACGACCCCTTGATGGCGGCAAGATAGGTCTGCTGCGAGTTGGCGCTGGCGTCCTCGATGGCGTTGCGGGTCTCGTTGGTGAACTTGCAGAAATTGACCTTGTGGGCATGGGTGGCGCCGGCCAGCATGCGGATGTTGGCGCCGGCGCAGAAGACGCGGTCCTTGCCCGACTGGATGGCGACGGCCTTGACGGAGGGGTGCTCCAGGCGCAGCCGCTGGACGGCGTCGGCGAGCTCGATGTCGACGCCCAGATCGTAGGAATTGAGCTTGAGCTCGTAGCCATCGAACAAACCGCCCGCCTCGTCGACGTCCATGATGAGCCGCGCGGTGTCGCCGTCGACCTCCATGCGCCAATGGCGGTAGCGCGAGGGATCGGTCTGAAAATCGATGCGGTCCATAAGGCGCGGCCTCCCCAACCCGACATGAACGCCTAAGGCCCCGCAGATAGCGGGGGACGCCGTTCATGTAAAGCATGATAATGCAGTAATTGTCGAGATTTTCCCGATGAAAATCGAACATATGGGAAAATCGACGGATTTTTGTGTATTATATTGCATTAATTGCGTCGCTGGCCGTAACTCGCGAACTTCTCGAGCACGCGGTCCATCTCTTCGCGGCCGATCAGTCGGGGCTCGCCCGCGGCGAGCGCCTGGACGTATTGGGCGGCGAGCGTCTCGACCTCGCGGGCAAGGGCGAGCGACTCCCCGAGGGTAGCGCCGCAGGCGATCTGGCCGTGATTGGCCATCAGGCAAGCCTTGCGGTCCTTGAGCGCGGCGGCGACGTTCTGCGCCAACTGCGCGCTGCCGAAGGTGGCGTAGGGTGCAAGGGGTATGTCGCTGCCGCCGGCCACCGCCACCATGTAGTGGAAGGCGGGAATCGGCTTATGGACGCAGGCGAGCGCGGTGGCGTTGAGGGAGTGGCAATGGACGACGGCCCGGGCCTCGGCGCGCGCGCCATAGGCGGCGAGATGAAAGCGCCACTCGCTCGAGGGCTCGAGCCCGCCCTTTGGCGTGCCGTCGGCGGCGACGAAGACGACGTCCTCGGGAAGCAGATCGGCGTAGGGAACGGCGGTGGGCGTTATCAGCATACCCTCCCCCCAGCGCGCCGATACGTTGCCGGAGGTACCCTGCGAGAGCCCCTCGGCGTTGAGGGCGAGCGCGGTGTCGATCACCTGCTGACGGAGCCAGGCCTCGTCGCCGGCGGCGGGCGAACCGGTCATCGGACGCACTCGGGATAGAGGGCGGCAAGCGCCTCGGCACTTGCCGCGCAGATGCCTCGCTCGGTGATGAGGCCGCTCACCAGGCGGGCCGGCGTCACGTCGAAGGCGTAGTTCGCGGCCGGGCTGCCGGGGGCGGCGACCTCGATGCGCACGAGCTCGCCGTCGTCCCTCCGTCCCCAGACGTGGGTCACCTCGGCCGAATCCCGCTCCTCGATCGGAATGGCGAAGCCGTCATCGAGGCTCCAGTCGATGGTGGAATGGGGCAACGCCACATAGAACGGCACGCCGTTGTCGCGCGCGGCCAACGCCTTCAGATAGGTGCCGATCTTGTTGGCGACGTCGCCGTTGGCGGCGGTCCGGTCGGTACCGACGATGCAGAGGTCGACCGCGCCCATCCGCATGACGTGGCCGCCTGCATTGTCGGTGATGATGGTGTGGGGGACGCCATGATGGCCGAGCTCGAAGGCGGTCAGCGCCGCGCCCTGGTTGCGGGGGCGCGTCTCGTCGACCCAGACGTGAACGGCGATGCCGGCGTCGTGGGCCTGGTAGATCGGCGAGGTGGCGGTGCCCCAGTCCACGGTGGCGAGCCAGCCGGCGTTGCAGTGGGTCAGCACGTTGACGGGCGCGCCCTGCTTGGCCTCGCTCGCCGCGGCGATGAGGCGCAGCCCGTGCTCGCCGATGAGCCGGCAGGTCTCGATGTCCTCCTCGCAAATCGCCGCCGCCCTCTGATAGGCGGCCGCGACCCGCTCGCCACGTGGCAGATTGCGCACGGCATGGGCCATCTCGTCGAGCGCCCAGCGCAGATTGACCGCCGTGGGCCGCGTTGCCGCCAACCGCTCGCACGCCGCTTCGAGCGCCTCGTCGGAGGCTTCGCTTCGCAACGCGAGGCAGACGCCATAGGCCGCCGTCGCCCCGATCAGCGGCGCGCCGCGCACCTGCATATCCGCAATCGCGCGGGCCGCCTCCTCGAGGGTCGTAAGCCGCGCCGCCTCGAAGCGGTGGGGCAGCAGCGTCTGGTCGATGATCTCCACCGACCAGCCATCATCGGCCAGCCAGATCGTGCGATAGTGCTTGCCGGCGATGCGCACGGTTAGCGGCCGGCGGCTCGCGGCGCCGGAACCTCTATTGTGTGCAAATCCGGGCGCCCGAGGAACAGACGACGGGTGAGATCACGCCTTCCCAACAAACAGTGTAAGCGCGGCTGGAGACCACGTCGGGGTGCAGATAGGCGTCCTTGGGCACGCTGGTGCGGACCATCTTCCAGAGCGGCGTCGCGCGCACCTTTACCGGCGTGACGCTGATGTTCTTCCAACCATAACGCCTCTGGGCATCGACGATGGCTTCCTCCAACGTGGCCCGCGACTTCTCCACCGCCCGCTGCTTATTGCCCCCATCCTGAGTCCCATTTATCACCTGGCAGGCGGCGTCGGCCCCGCGCGGCGCGGCGGCGGCGAACAGCACGATAAGCGGCAGCAACATGGCAATTTTCCAACTCGACATCATCTCGACCTCTCATACCTTTTTTGTAAAAACCGAAACCTTAACCCGCCGCCCAGTTTTCACAGTGGCGCGACAAGGTCAATGACCTCGATGCCGGCATCGGCGCCCAATCTGGCATCGCCGTGCTCCCGCTCAGCGCTTACCGATGAAAACTGGGGTCAGTCGCCTTCGAAGGCCATCAAGGTGTGGCACTCCAAGCCCAGCTCCACAAGCTTGGCGCAACCGCCCAGATCCGGCAGATCGATGACGAAGGCCGCGCCGACGATCTCGGCGCCCAGCTTCCGCAACAGCTTGGCGGCGGCGGCGGCCGTCCCGCCGGTGGCGATGAGATCGTCGACCAGCAGGACCCGCTCGCCGGCGCGCAGCGCATCCTCGTGGATCTCGATGACGTCGACGCCGTATTCGAGCTCGTAGTCCTGACCTATGGCCTTGGCGGGAAGCTTGCCCTTCTTGCGGATCGGCACGAAGCCGCACCCAAGGCGGTCGGCCACGGCGCCGCCGAGGATGAAACCGCGAGCCTCGATGCCGGCGACCACCTCGACGCGGGCGTCGCGGTAGGGCGCGGCCAATCGCTCGATGCAGGTGGTCAGTCCCTCGGCGTGCCCAAGCAGAGTGGTGATGTCGCGGAATATGATTCCCGGTTTGGGATAGTCCGGAATGGTGCGCACCAAGGCGCGAAGATCGAGATCGGTGAGCTGCGTCATGCGCCCTCCCCCTTTGTCAGAACGCGGCCCGCCACCGCGTCGAGCTTCTCGAGCAGCGCCTGATCGCGGGCCTCGGGAGCTGTGATGATCGCCATCTCCAGGGCGCGGTCGGAGCCGATGGGGCATGGCTCGTGATCGCGCGGAAAATTACGGGCGATGCGCGCCACCAACCGTTTGGCCTTGTCCACATTGTCGCCGAGAACGCGCAGTAGCTCCGCAACGTCGACGTCCTGATGGGCCTCGTGCCAGCAATCGTAGTCGGTGACCATGGCGATGGTGGCGTAGCAAATCTCCGCCTCGCGGGCGAGCTTGGCCTCGGGCATGTTGGTCATGCCGATGACGTCGCAACCCCATTGACGGTAGAGATGGGACTCGGCGCGAGAGGAGAATTGCGGGCCCTCCATCACCAGATAGGTTCCGCCGCGGCGGTGAGGAATGTTCTCCTCCTCGGCGGCCGCGACGATACGGTCGACCAGGCGCGGACTGACCGGATCGGCCATCGAGACGTGGGCCACGCAGCCATCGCCGAAGAAGCTCTTCGGGCGGGCAAAGGTGCGGTCGATGAATTGATCGACGATCACGAAGGTCCCCGGGCTCAACGCCTCGTGGAACGATCCGCAGGCGGAAACGGAGATCAGATCGGTAACCCCGGCGCGCTTCATGCAATCGATGTTGGCGCGGTAATTTATGTGGCCTGGGGGGAGCCGATGCCCCCGGCCATGGCGGGGGAGGAAAACAAGCGGAAGCCCGTCGAGCTCGCCGAATTGCAGCTCGTCGGACGCCTCGCCCCAGGGCGAGGCAATGCGCTCGCTCCGGCGGTTCTCCAGCCCCGGGAAATCATAGACGCCGCTGCCGCCGATAATACCAAGCACGGATTTGGTCATGCCTCCCCCTCAACTTCCGCCCCGCCTCCGCTGGGCTTTCCCTCTACTTCACTTCGACAAAGAACACGGCCCACGGCCAGCGCTGCTCCTCGTCTTCGCCGACGCGAGCAGGTTCCTTGGGCGAAAACAAAACCCAAGCCGGACCCTGACCGCCGACGGCAAGCGGCTTGCCGTCGATTGCCGTGGCGACGATCCAGTCCTTGGAACGAAGCTCCGGCGCTTCGATCTAGACGGAAAAGCCGTCCAGCGCCATCAGCCGCACACTCTTTGCGTCGCGCGCGCCGACCGCCTCGAGAACGGCGTCCAGGCGAGGCCCGGTGAACTTGCCGGTCCGGTGGAGCTGGGGCGGTTTGGCCTCGACCTCCCCTTGAGGGAGCGCCGCCAACATTTCGCGGTCGAACTGCATCGCCCTGTCGAAGGTGATCTCGTGATATTTGAAGAAGGTGTCGCGGTCGGCGTCGAAGGCCGGCCGGTTCCAGTTGCCGATGGCGCCGGCGACCGTCAGGACCACCGCTCCCCGCGCGGTTTCCACCTCGCCGGCGCAGCTCGCTTCTGAAAAACACGATGCGGCCATGAGTCCAATGACTAGAACGCCCGCCCTTCGCCGCAGCCAGATCATCGCTCCGCTCACTTCGTCATCCCTCAACAGGCAACGCTCGAGACCATTTGAGCCCAGTTGGACGAAATAAAAAAGGGCCCGTAGTCGAGCCCTTTTCCATGCAACAGACGGCCAAGCGCGTGCCCAATCAATGGGAAATCCTGCTCCAGACCCTGCGCTTGGCGACGTAGAGCAATCCGGCCACGATGACCAAATAAACGATCACGCGGAAGCCTACGCGGTTGCGGATTTCCAGCTTCGGCTCGGCCGCCCACATCAAAAACGCGGCGACGTCCTTAGCGTAGTTGTCGACGGTGGTCGGCGTGCCGTCGTCATAGGCGACCGAGTCTTCGAAGAGCGGCTGCGGCATGGCGATCTGGTGGCCGGGAAAAGCCGTGTTGTAGGACATGCCTTCCGCCAATTTGAAATCCGCCGGGGCGTCGGCATATCCCGTCAACATGGAATGGATGTAATCGACCCCATGCGGCCGCGCCTTGGCCATCAGCGAGAGATCCGGCGGCAGGGCACCATTGTTGGCGACGCGCGCCTCCTGATCGTTGTGGTACGGCGAGACGAAGGCATCGGAGGGACGGCCGGGCCGGGCAAACATCTCGCCCTGATCGTTGGGGCCGTCTTCGACTTCCACGCTGGCAGCAACGGTCTTGACGGCTGCCTCGGGAAATTCGGGGCCGCCCGGTTCGCTCAGATTTCGGTAGTGCATGAACCGCATGCCGTGACAGGCGGCGCAGACCTCCTTGTAAACGCGAAAACCGCGCTGCAGTTGCGCCCTGTCGAACACCCCGAACGGCCCGGTGAACGACCAGGTCGAGGAGCGGATCACCTGATCTTCCTCGGCGGCGCGGAGCGGGCCGGCGAGCAGCAGCAGAGCCAGCATCACCGACCCGCCCAGGCCGGCGAAGCGACGAAACTTGCGAGCACCGCAGCGTTTCATGGGTGTACTCCCCCTCACCTTTTTTCCGGCGCCGAGGGGGCGCCCGCCGGCGCGGCGCCGTCCATGACGGCCCGCCGACGCGCCCCTTTTCCGAAAATGTCCTCGGTGATGCTGCCGGGCATCGCGGTGGGCGCTTCGATCCGACCGACAACCGGCAGGATCACGAGGAAAAAGGTGAAATAGTACGCGGTGCAAATGCGGGCCGAGACGAGGTAGCCCCCCTCCGGGGGCATGGCTCCCAAATAGCCCAGTCCGAAACATGTCGCCACGAAAACCCAGAAGAACGGCTTCAACAGCGGGCGGTAGCGAACCGAGCGCACCGGCGAGGCGTCGAGCCAGGGCACCACGAACAACACAAATATGGAGCCGAACATGGCGGTGACGCCCAACAGCTTGCTCGGGATCGCGCGCAGGATCGCGTAGAAGGGCAGGAAATACCATTCGGGCACGATGTGCGGCGGCGTTACCAGCGGGTCGGCGGGGATGTAGTTGTCCGGATGGCCCAGATAGTTCGGCGCGTAGAACACGAAGACGGCGAAGATGATGGCGAAAACGGCCAAGGCGAAACCGTCCTTGATCGTGTAATAGGGATGAAACGGCACGGCTTCGCTATCGCGCTTCACGTCGATGCCGGTGGGATTGTTGTTGCCCGGCACGTGCAACGCCCAAATGTGCAATACGACGACGCCCGCTATCATGAAGGGCAGCAGATAGTGGAGGCTGTAGAGGCGGTTGAGCGTCGGGTTGCCGACGGAGAAGCCGCCCCAAATCCACTCGACGATTCTGGTGCCGAGGCCGGGAATTACGGAATCGAACGAGCTGAACAGGTTGGTGATCACCGTCACGGCCCAGAAGCTCATCTGGCCCCAAGGAAGCGAATAGCCCATGAAGGCGGTGGCGATCATGAGCATGAAAATGACCACGCCCAGAATCCAAAGAATCTCCCGGGGCGCCTTGTAGGACCCGTAATAAAGTCCGCGGAGGATGTGAATGTAGGCGGCGGCGAAAAACATCGATGCGCCGACGGCGTGGGTATAGCGGATCAGCCACCCCCAGTTCACGTCGCGCATGATGTGCTCGATGCTGTCGAAGGCGAGGGTGGCGTGGGATACGTAGTGCATGGCGAGCACGACGCCCGTCATGATCTGCACCACCAGGCAGAACATCAAGATGCCGCCGAAGGTCCACCAGTAATTCAGGTTCCGGGGAGTCGGAAAGTCGATGAACTGCTCCTTCATCAAGCGTATGGCAGGCAAGCGCTGATCCAGCCATTTCTCGAACTCGGTCCCGGGGACGTAGTTGGATTTGTGAGCCATGGTCCGCCTCAGCCGATCTTGATCTTGGTGTCAGCGAGGAAGGCGTAGGGCGGGATCTCCATATTGCGGGGCGCCGGGCCTTTGCGGATACGCCCGGCCGTGTCGTAATGGGAGCCGTGGCAGGGACAGAACCAGCCATCGAATTCACCCCTGGCGTCGCCGACGCGCTGACCCTTGGGAATGCAGCCCAGATGGGTGCAAATGCCGATCATCACCAGCCAGTTCTCATGTCCTTCCAGGGTGCGGTTGCGGTCCAACGCCGGCGCGTCGTCGGGCAAATTCTCGTTGCGGGCGAACCGGTCCGGTAGCGCGCTGATCTGAACCTGCTTGGCGGCGTTGATCTCCTCCTCGGTCCGATGGCGGATGAAAATCGGTTTGCCGCGCCACATGATGGTGATCGCCTGGCCAACCTCCGCCGGCGCCAATTCGACCTCCACGCTGCCCAAGGAGAGCGCGGATGCATCGGGGTTCATCTGATCGAGCATGGGCCACACCAGAGGCCCCAATCCCACGGCGGCGAAGGCGCCGGCCGCGACCAGGATGAAATCGCGACGATCGCCGTCATCTACCGTATCGGCAGTGCCCTTCGCGTTTGCCACTCTCACATACCTCCTAGTGGACCACAGGCAACAAGGCTCCTCGCCCCGGCAACGCCATTACACAGCCTCAACGCGACGGCTGTCGGCGAGATGCCAAATATGGACGTTCACCCCTAAGAATGCCGCGTCCTTCGGGTCCGACCCCGGCCAAGGCGCCGCGCCGCTTTCCGGCAAATGCGCAGCCGGTACAACCGAGCCCGGCGGTTCGAACAGGACGTCGTTGTTCGTAAGCCTTTTTGCACCGTTGGAGGCGAATGTCCAGACGGGGAGCACGTGATAATTTGGCGCATGAGAAATGCGCCGGTGGCGGTTGGATCGAGGTTTCGGCGAATTGCCAGCGGGGAGCGGACGGCAGCATGCAGATTGCGCTTTATCAACCCGACATTCCGCAGAACACCGGCAACGTGCTGCGCACCGCGGCTTGTCTGGCGGTGCCCGTCCACATCATCGAGCCGGCGGGATTCGACAGCTCCGACCGGGCGCTTAGACGGGCGGGCCTCGATTACCTGGAGCGCGCCCAATTGGTCCGCCACCCCTCGTTCGAGGCATTCGACGCCTGGCGGCTGGACGCCTGTCATCGTCTTATCGTGCTGACGACCAAGGCCCGCCAGCGCTACACGGAATTTTCCTTCGAACGCGGCGATCTGCTGCTTTTCGGCCGGGAAAGCGCGGGCTTGCCCGATCACGTGCACGCGGGCGCGGAGGCCAGGCTCGCCATTCCGATGGCGGCCGGCTTGCGTTCGATCAATGTCGCCGCCGCCTGCGCCATGGTATTGGGTGAGGGCTTGAGGCAGACAAACCTGTTTCCCCGTTGAGGCAAGGCGATGGCACAGCCCATGAAACAAACCCAGTCCACCGATCCGATCGGCGAGATGGCCGCGGAGCGCGGCAAGGCGAAGGCCTGGTTCGAGCAATTGCGCGACGAGATTTGCAGCGCCTTCGAAAATCTCGAGGACCGGCTCGATGGCCCGTTGTCGGATCAGACGCCTGGGCGCTTCGAACGCAAGCCCTGGACGCGCCAAGACCACGCCGAGGGCGACGGCGGCGGCGGCGTCATGTCGATGATGACGGGCCGGGTTTTCGAGAAGGTGGGCGTTCACACCTCGACCGTCTACGGCACCTTCGCGCCCGAGTTCCGCAAGGAAATCCCGGGCGCCGAGGAGGATCCGCGCTTCTGGGCGAGCGGCATATCGCTGATCGCCCACATGCAGAACCCCAACGTGCCGGCGGTCCACATGAACACGCGCCTGGTGATCACGACCAAGTGGTGGTTTGGGGGCGGCGCCGATCTGACGCCCGTGCTCGAGGCGCGCCGGACCCAGGACGACGCCGATACCCAGAGCTTTCACGAGGCGATGAAGCAGGCCTGCGCCCCGCACGGCCAGGCCGATTACGCCCATTTCAAGCAATGGTGCGACGACTATTTCACGCTCAAGCACCGCGGCGAGATGCGCGGCGTCGGCGGCATATTCTACGACTATCTCAACTCGGGCGACTGGGCGGGCGATTTCGCCTTCACGCAGGATGTCGGCCGCGGGTTCCTCGAGGTCTATCCGACCCTCGTCGCCAGGAACATGAACATGCCCTGGTCGGAGGCCGAGCGCGAGGAACAGCTTGTGCGCCGCGGGCGATACGTCGAGTTCAACCTGCTCTACGACCGCGGCACGCGCTTCGGGCTGATGACGGGGGGCAACGTGGAGTCCATTCTCTCCTCCATGCCGCCGGTCGCGAAATGGCCGTGAGGCCGATCTTGCCCAAAGGAGGAATTTTGAATACTCAATTTAAATGGAACAATGCGCGCCGAAGGTTCCGCGCGGTATTCGCGCAGGCGCGCCAGCGGGACTCGACCCAGAGGGTGTCCGAATAGATATAGCCGAGCAGAGATAGCGCCATGACCTCAATGACCGCCACATCGACTGCAGATGCCGACCGCGAGGCCCAGAAGCTGATCAAGCCCTTCCAGGGCTCGCTCGCGTGGCCCTCGGTGCTGTTCGGGCTCGGCTGCATCGCGAGCTTCGCCACCGTGGTGACGCTGGCGACGCGCGGCGTCATTCCGTTGTGGGCCGGCCTGGTGCTCAACTCGCTCATCCTCTATGCGACGCAGACGCCGCTTCACGAGGCCTGCCACGGCAACATCGCCGGGCGGGAGTCGCGGTGGATGTGGCTCAACCATCTGATCGGCTTCATTTGCGGCGCGATGCTTCTGCACGAATACAAGGCGTTCCGTGCGTTGCACCTGATGCATCACCGCGACACCAATCACTCGGAGTTCGATCCCGACCACTGGGTCAAGGTAAGAAATCCGCTCCAGGTGCTGCTGCGCTGCCTTACCATCGTGCCCTACTACAACTACTTCTTCTTCAAGCAAGTGACGCTCAACCCCGACGGTCCGGGCAACAAGGAAACCGCAATGCACGTGATCGCCACCTATTGGGGGCTCTATTCGATCGCCTTCTGGCTGATCGTCGCCGGGTATTGGCAGGAGGTCCTGGCGCTGTGGCTGGGGCCGCACATTCTGGCGAGCGCGCTGATCGTGTTCTTTTTCGCCTATCTGGTGCACCAGCCCCACGAGGCGCCCGAACGCTACCGGGACACCAATTTGTTCCGCGTTTCGGGACCCTTGGCACCGATCGTCAACTGGCTTTACTGTTTCCAGAACTACCACCTCATCCACCACCTCTATCCGCGCATCCCGTTCTATCTCTATCCCCAGGCCTTCAGCGAGGTGCGGCCGATCCTGGAACGCCAGGGCGCCCACATCATGGAGTTCGGCGACTGACGGCGCAGAGCGCTTGCGCGCCGCCGGCGCTTTACCAGCCGCTAAGGATTCGCTCCTAAGCTTTGTCCTGGCCGATTTCGCGGCCGCGGGATGATGGGGACACTCATGCGGCTCATGCTGTTGGCAGCGCTGGCGCTGGCGCTCGCACTTCCAGCGCCGAGGGCCCTGGCGGCGAGTGACGGCGCGGACGCGCAGGCAGCCCGTGTCGGTCAACCGCTCATTCTCAAATTTCCCGGCAACCGCGAGGCCGGCTACCGCTGGCGCCTCAATGAAGAG
Organism: uncultured Hyphomicrobiaceae bacterium; assembly: GCA_964454415.1. GTDB lineage: Bacteria > Pseudomonadota > Alphaproteobacteria > Rhizobiales > Methyloligellaceae > JAJFHN01. The sequence goes on from CAYVYD010000016.1 coordinate 17,450, forward strand.
AAAAGCAGCGGACTCGATCTCGTCGAGGTGGACCAGGTCGCCTGGACGATCCCCAACGACAACGAGTCGCGCTCGATCTTCTTCAGCAGCCCTAGCGTGCTAAGCTTCCGGGTGGTGCCCAAGGCGGCGGGAGAGGCGGACCTGGCGTTCGACTATTTCCGCACCTGGGGCAACAAGCCCTATGTCAGGACCCAAAAGGTGCGGGTGACGATCAGCCCTTGAGGGCGCCCAGCGCTCAATTGAAAATCCGATCCCAGAAATGCAGGACCGCGTAATCTCCCACGCCGACGAGCAGGAAGGCGATGGCGATGAGCTCGGCGGTGTCCTCGTCGAACCCGAGGCTTCCGGCGAACAGATAGAGCATCAGCCCGGCAACGACGCTCAAGAGCGCCCCGGCGCCGAAGGCCAGGCGCACCAATCGGTCGGGGCCGCGGCCGCCGGGGGAGGAATCGCTCATGCGGGCTCTCCCCGGCGGTCCGATGCGGGCGCCTCGATCAACGAGCGCGCCAATGCCAGCAGGGCGTCGCGGTCGGGGGCAAAATCGCGCTCGATCCAGCCGCGCTCGAGCTCGCTCATGATCTCGCCGAGACCGGGACCCCGGGCGGCACCCAGGGCAACGAGATCGCCGCCGCTCAACGGGAAGGCCGGCGCCTGCCAGCGGGAGGGCAGATTGCAGAGGCCGCGCCAGGCATCGCGGACAGCGCGGTCGCCAGCACCCGCCATGGCGAGCAGAGCGATATCGGCGAAGACGTCGGGACCGGACCTGTAGAGCAGCGCCTTGGCCTCGCGCTCGCCGACCGAGCGGGCCAAATCGCGGGCGGGATAAACCGCTTCCAGGCGCCTGATCTCGGCGTTGGAGAGCTTGAGGCGCCGGGCGAGCCGCGCGACGTCCTCCTCGACGCAGACGCCAAGGGCGAAGAGCCGCCGCAGCGCATCGGGCTTGGCTCCCAATTCCGTCTCGACCCGGACGAGCCCGCGAAAGCGCTCGAGCACGGGAACGCCGCCGAGGACCAGCGGCAGCAGGCCGTAGTCATACATGGCCCCCAGCGCTGGTTCGGCCCCTGGGGCGGCGAGCAGGCGCAGTAACTCGGCACGCACGCGCTCGGCGGAGAGCCGCGCCAGGCCGGCCCTTTCCCTGACGCAGGCATCGAGCCCTTGGCGGC
>CAYVYD010000017.1:0-14753 GCA_964454415.1 uncultured Hyphomicrobiaceae bacterium
CGGTAATCGGCCATCAACTGCGACAGCGCGGAAAGGCCGAGCGCGGCCGCGCTCGCGATCATGACGTCGCCGATCAACGCCCCCAGCCCCACCGCCACGCCACCCCAGGAGCCCCGCTCCAGGGTGCGCTAGATGCAGAACACGTTGAGCGGACCGAGCGGCGCGGAGATCAGCAGCCCAATCGCTATCCCGCTGAAGAAGAGGTGAGTCTCGGTGAAGACGAAATCGGGGCTCGGCAGCACGGCGAGTTGACCTCCCATTTGCGCGGCAAAAAGCGAATCAGTTCCTCGATCGCCTCATAGCACGGGCGCACATGCCCGTTTATGTCATCCCCGCGACACGGCGGCGCCCGGAAATGCGCACTCCTCCCGCTTCGACCGGCTCATGGCAGATCGAAGCGGATCGGCTGGCCTCGGGCCTCAGCGGCGATCTCGCCCTCCCACATGGCGCGCTCTCCCCGCAAGATGGTGCCGACCGGCCAGCCGGTGACGAGGCGCCCGGCAAAGGGGGTCCATCCGGATTTGCTCTCGATCCAGGCGTCCTCGATGACGCGGGCGGCCTTGAGGTCGACGATGGTGAGATCGGCGTCGTAGCCCTCGGCGATGCGGCCCTTGCCGGCGATGGCGAAGAGCCGCCGCGGCCCGTGGCTGGTGAGCTCGACGAAACGCTCGAGGCTGAGCCTCCCCGCATTGACGTGATCGAGCATGACGGGAACCAGCGTCTGCACCCCGGGCATCCCCGAGGGCGAAGCGGGATAGGGCTTGGCCTTCTCTTCGAGCGTGTGCGGCGCGTGGTCGGAGCCCAGCACGTCGACGGTGCCCTCGGCTATCCCCCGCCACAGGGCCGCCTGGTGCTGGGCATCGCGCAAGGGCGGGTTCATCTGCGCTCTCGTGCCGAGCCTCTCATAGGCCTCGGGCACGGCGAGGGTGAGATGTTGCGGCGTCACCTCGACGCTCGCCACGCCCTTGTGCTCGGCGAGAAACGCCATCTCTTGCGCCGTGGAGACGTGGAGGATGTGGATCCGGGCGCGGGCGGCTTCGGCCAGCCGCACCAGGCGCTCGGTCGAGATCAGCGCGGCCTCGGCGTCGCGCCACTCGCTGTGGCTCGCGGGATCGCCCTCGCGGCGCAGACCGGCGCGCGCCTCGAGACGCGCCTCGTCCTCCGAGTGGAAGGCGGCGCGGCGCGAGATCGCCGCGACGATCGCCTCGAGCGCGCCTTCGTCGTCGACCAGAAGGGAGCCGGTCGAGGAGCCCGCGAACACCTTGATGCCCGCAGCTCCCGCTAAGCGCTCGAGGTCGGGAATGACGCCGATGTTGTCGCGCGTGGCGCCGAGATAGAAGGCGAAGTCGCAATGCATCCGACCACTGGCGCGCGCGAGTTTGTCGGCAAGCGCCGCCTCGTCGGTGGTCGGGGGATTCGTGTTGGGCATCTCGAAGACGGCCGTGACGCCGCCGGCGACCGCGCTGCGGCTGCCCGAGGCCAGATCCTCCTTGTGCTCAGCACCCGGCTCGCGGAAATGAACCTGGGTGTCGATTACCCCGGGCAGCACGTGGAGGCCCGCGGCCTTGATCACGGTTGCGGCCCGGGCCGCGTCGATTGTCCCGATTTCGGCGATGCGCCCGCCGCGCACGCCGACGTCGGCGACGCCGCGCGCGCCATCGCTCACCACCGTGCCGCCCTTGACAACCAGATCGAACTTATCCGCCAATGGAGATCACCCCCGCCCGCCGCTGCACCCCTGCCGCGCGGCGTGTTAGATTTGCGGCACCAGCCTAATATGACCGAGACCGACTGCAACATAGCAAAGCTTTCCGACCGGGGGGTCTTGCGCGTTCACGGCCCCGACGCCAAGCGGTTCCTGCAAGGGATCGTGACCAACGACATGGAGCGCGTCGGCGGAAAGAGCGCCGTTCACGCCGGCCTGCTGACGCCCCAGGGCAAGATCCTGTTCGATTTCTTCGTGGTGGGCGAGCCGCCCGATTTCCTGCTCGACTGCCCAAGCGCCCTGGCGGGCGAGCTGGCCAAGCGGCTCACCTTCTACAAGCTGCGCTCGGCGCTGGAGATCGAGGACGTGAGCGACACGCATGCGGTGGCGGCCGCATGGGGGGGCACCCCCGTTTGCCCGCAGCGCGCCGTGCTCTACCCCGACCCCCGGCTCGCCGCGCTCGGCCACCGGCTGGTCCTGGAGGCCGGTGGGGAGCTATCCGCCACCGGCTGCGCGACCGCCCCCGAAGCGGCCTATCACGCCCACCGCATCGCCCTGGGCGTGCCCGAGGGCGGCAAGGACTTCGACTATGGCGACGCCTTTCCGCACGAGGCCGACTTCGACGAGCTCAACGGCGTCGATTTCGCCAAGGGCTGCTATGTGGGCCAAGAGGTGGTCTCGCGCATGGAGCACCGCGGCACGGCGCGCAAGCGCGTGGTGCCGGTGGAGGGCGAGGTGGCGCTGCCCGAGGGGGGTGCCGAGATCCAGGCGGCGGACGCCGCGATCGGCCGCCTGGGCTCGGTCGCCGACAAGGCGGGGCTCGCGCTGCTGCGCCTCGACCGGGCCGAGAAGGCGCAAAGCGAGGGCAAGACCATCACCGCGGGCGGCGTCGTCCTCCGCCTGCGCCAACCGGTCTGGGCTTCCTTCGCGGTGGCCGGAAAGGGCGATTAGGACGTGAGCGCCGCGCCAGACGAGATCTTCCGCTGCTCCTGGGCGACGTCCGAACCCATCTACGCCGCCTATCACGACGAGGAATGGGGGGTGCCCAAGGCTGACGACCGCGCCTTCTACGAGAAGCTGGTGCTGGAGGGATTCCAGGCCGGGCTCTCCTGGATCACGATCCTCAGGAAACGCGACCGCTTCCGCGAGGTCTTCGACAATTTCGAGCCGGAGCGGGTGGCGCGTTACGGCGAGGCCAAGGTGGCCGAGCTGATCGCCGACCCCGGCATCATCCGCAACCGCGCCAAGATCGAGGCGGCGATCACTAACGCGCGGGCGCTGATCGATTTGCAGCAGAGCCAAAGCCTCAGCTCATTTCTGTGGCACTTCATGGAGGGCAGGCCCCAGCAGAACTCGTTCCGCAGCCCACGCGAGATACCGGCCAAGACGCCCGTCAGCGAGGCCATGGCCAAGGCGCTGAAGGCCAAGGGTTTCCGGTTCTGCGGGCCGACCACGCTCTACGCCTTCATGCAGTCGGTCGGCATGGTCAACGACCATCTCACCGCTTGCCACCGGCACGCCGCCTGCGCCCGCCTGGCGAAGCGCTTTTCGGCGCCGCGGGCCTAGAAAGGCCGCGCCCGTGCCGCCGGCCAATCACAAGCCGCCGCGCGCCTGGCAGCGCATGCTGAGCGGCCGCCGCCTCGATCTGCTCGACCCCTCGCCGCTCGACATCGAGATCGAGGACATCGCCCACGGGCTCGCCCGCGTCGCCCGCTGGAATGGACAGACGATTGGCGACCACGCCTTCTCCGTCGCCCAGCACTGCGTGCTGGTGGAGACGATCGCGGCGGCGCTCGAGCCCGGGCTTGAGGAGCGATGGCGCCTCGCCGCCCTGCTGCACGACGCGCCCGAATATGTGATCGGCGACCTGATCTCGCCCTTCAAGGCGGCGATCGGGCTCGACTACAAGGCGCTCGAACTGCGGCTGCTGCAGGCGATCCACATCCGCTTCGGCCTGCCCGCGCGGCTTCCGGCCAAGATCAGGGGCCTGATCAAGCAGGCCGACAAGCTCTCCGCCTTTTTCGAGGCGGTTCGCCTCGCCGGCTTCGAGGAGGCCGAGGCGCGGCGGCTGTTCACCGCGCCGCGCCGCGGCCAGGCGCGCTTGCGCGAGCAATTGTCAGGCCTCGAGCCACTGCCCGCCGCTGAGGCCCAAAGGTACTATCTTGAACGTTTCGATGCGCTCACGACATAACAGGCGAGACCAAGGAGCAAGACGAGGAGCCGCGGCGGGCGGACCGGACGCCACGGGTGACGGGGACGCCGTTTTACGCCCGCAACACGACGCCGCTATGGCTTGGTGCGAAATGGCTGAAGAACGTTTGATCATCGGACCGATGAGCGCGGTCGAGGACACCGTGAGAAGCGCCGACGTGCGCTGTCTCGTGACCCTCATCAACGGCGAGACCCTGGTCGAGACGCCCGCCGGCATCGTCCCGGAAAAGCACCTGCGGCTCGCCATGAACGACATCGTCGAGCCGCAGCGGGGGCTGGTCCACCCCAACGAGGACCACGTCGCCGACCTGCTGGCCTTCGCGCATGCCTGGGACCGCAAGCAGCCGATGATGATCCATTGCTGGGCCGGAATCAGCCGCTCCACGGCCGCTGCCTTCATCACGCTCTGCACCCTCAATCCGCGTTGCGACGAACGCCAGATCGCGCGCGCGCTCCGCCGCGCCTCGCCCACCGCCATGCCGAACCGGCGGCTGGTGCATCTCGCCGACATCATGCTGAAGCGGGAGGGCCGGATGCTCGAGGCCCTCGACCTGATCGGCCGCGGCGAGATGGCCTTCGAGGCCCGCGTCTTCGAGCTCCCGGTCAAGGTAGCGGCCTAAGTCATGGCGCGCGGCACCGCCCAAACGCCGGGCCCCGCCGCCCACGACGCGGTCGGCGCGGCGCTTTCCGCCGACGCGGCGATCGAGATCGAACTGAACGCGGCGATCGTCACCCTGGAGAAGGACCAGCCGCAGATCCTGATCGCCCACGCCGCCGAGCGCGGCGATCCTCTGTGGGACGGGCTTCCCTTCGGTCCCTTCACGCCGCTCGAGCACCGCACCCTCGAGATCGGCCTGAGGAGTTGGGTGCGCGAGCAGACCGGCCTCGAGCTCGGCTATGTCGAGCAGCTCTACACCTTCGGCGACCGCGGCCGCCACGCCGAGCGCGGCGACCGGGGGCCGCACGTGGTCTCGATCGGCTATCTGGCGCTCACCCCGCACGGCGCGGAGGCACCCGGCACCGGCACCGCCTGGCGCTCCTGGTATCACTATTTTCCGTGGGAGGACCGCCGCGCCGGCGAGCCTGACATCCTCGCCCGCGAGATCAAGCCGCGGCTGCGCGACTGGGCCAAGCAGAGGGACGACGCTGGCGCCTCGCACCATCCGCTCAGCCGCGCCGAGCGGCTCAACGTCTGCTTCGCCATGGACGGCGGCAACTGGGACGAGGAAAAGGTGCTCGAGCGCTACGAGCTGCTCTACGAGGCGGGGCTCGTCGCCGAGGCCCGCCGCGACGGCCGCGAGGCGGCGATGGTTTGGGAGAACCCGCCGGCGCTCGGCCGCGCCATGCAATTCGACCATCGCCGGGTGCTGGCCACCGCCATGGGGCGGCTGCGCGCCAAGCTCAAATACCGCCCCGTCATCTTCGAGCTGCTGCCCGCCTCCTTCACGCTCTATCAGCTGCAACGGACGGTGGAGGCCATCTTCGGCAGCCACCTGCACAAGCAGAACTTCCGCCGGCTGGTTGAGAACGCCGGCCTGGTGGAGCCTACCGGCGACGTCAACCGCCGCACCGGCGGCCGCCCCGCCAAGCTCTACCGCTTCCGCCGCGAGGTGCTGCTGGAGCGCCCGGCGCCAGGCGTGCGGGTGCGCTCCTGAGCCGCCGCCCCTATCGGCCCGCCGCTATTTCGGCTCCCGGTAGAGGCGGCCGCGCTCGAGCTTGGTGGTCCAGGGAAGGCCCGCGTTCTTCCAGCCATTGACGCCGCGCAAGCCGTCCTTGCCGGCGTCGCCCTCGAAGCCGTCCACCATCGAATAGACGTTTGCGTAGCCGAGCTTGGCGAGCTCGTTGGCGGCCTCGGAGCTGCGCGTTCCCGAACGGCACATCAGGATCAGCGTGGTCGATTTATCACCGCCCTTCTGGGCGAGGAAGCTTGCGAGCTCCTCGGCGAAGGCGGGGTTGGGGTCTAGCTTGTAGGTCTGCTTCTCGGGATCGTAGGCGTAGCTGCCGAGGTCGAGGAAGGGGATGTTCTTGGCCGCCGGCTCCGGCATGCCGACGAACATCGCCTCGGCGCGGGTGCGCACGTCGATCAGCATGATGTCGGGATGGGCCTCGAGCAGTTGACCGGCCTCGGCCGCGCTCACATAGAGCCCCAGCCGCGTCTGCTTTTTCCTGGGCAGCGCCTTGGCGTCGACCGCGCTCACGATGCGGTCGTCGCGCGCGATCGCATCCACCGGCGCCGCGGCGCAGAGCGCGACGGCCAAGCCCAGCGCGGCGATCAGAGGTCTAGCAGGGATCATCGTTCTCTCCTTTGGCGTTCGACGAGAGTATAGCCCAGACCACTGGAAAATTCGTCCGCCGTGACTTATATTGCGATTGAGCATTTGTCGTAGACCGATGCCCCAACCACGAGGATTGGCTGCCGGCCAAGGGCCGGATGTTTTAACGTCCATATATGCTCAATTTGAGCATATAAAATGGTCCAAGAGGTCAGGAGGACGCCATGACGACGGCGATGAACGAGAGCTATCCGACGAACGCCGTGAAGAAATACGGCGTGCTCGACATGCCGGACCTCGGCTACAGCCGCGCCCTCGCAGAGGAGACCAAGGCCGATTACGAGCGGGTGTCCTCGGTTATCCCGGCGATCGAGTGGCCTGCCTTCGCGCCCTACGTCAAGGCCATCAAGGACCTCAAGAAGAAGCGCAACGCGGTGATCCTGGCGCACAACTACATGACGCCGGAGATCTTCCACTGCATCGCCGATTTCGTTGGCGACTCGCTGCAGCTCGCCAGGGAGGCGACCCAGACCGACGCCGATATCATCGTCCAGTGCGGCGTCCACTTCATGGCCGAGACCTCCAAGCTCCTGAACCCCGACAAGACCGTGCTGATCCCGGACATGAAGGCCGGCTGCTCGCTCGCCGATTCGATCACCGGCGCCGACGTGCGCGCGCTGCGCGAGGCCTATCCGGGCGTCCCGGTCGTCACCTACGTCAACACCTCGGCGCAAGTGAAGTCCGAATGCGACATCTGCTGCACCTCCTCCAACGCGGTCAAGGTGGTGGAATCGCTGGGCGTGCCCAAGGTGATCTTCGTCCCCGACGAGTTTCTGGCGAAATACGTCGCCTCCCAGACCGATGTCGAGATCATCGCCTGGAAGGGCCACTGCATCGTGCATGAGCGCTTCACGCCGGAGGAGCTGCGCCAGGCGCGCGAGGCGGATCCGGGGCTGAAGATCATCGCGCACCCCGAATGCCCGCCCGACGTGCTCGCCGAAGCCGACTTCACCGGCTCCACCAGCGGCATGATCAATTGGGTGAAGACCAACCGGCCGACCAAGGTGATGATGGTGACCGAGTGCTCGATGAGCGACAACGTCGCCGTCGAGATGCCGGACGTCGAGTTCATCCGGCCCTGCAACCTGTGCCCCTATATGAAGCGCATCACGCTGCCCAAGATCCTCGACTCCCTCGTCTATATGAAGGAGGAGGTGACGATCGATTCAGCCGTTGCCCAACGCGCGCGCCGCGCCGTCGAGCGCATGGTCGAACTCAAGGCCTGACCCGAATTCCGCAAGTGAACGCCCCGCGGGGTCGGGGTGCAGTCAAGGGGCGCCAATGGGCAACAGCGCGAGATCAGCCGACTTCCCGTCACCGGTCGCGTGGGACTCCGGCGAGGTGATCGTCGTTGGCGCCGGGCTCGCGGGCCTGTTCACCGCGCTCAAGCTCGCCCCCCTCCCCGTCACCGTGATCGCCGCGGCGGCGCTCGGCAAGCGCACCTCCAGCGGCCAGGCCCAGGCCGGCATCGCCGCCGCGGTGAGCGAGGGCGACCGGCCAGAGGACCACGCCGCCGACACCATTAGGGCGGGCGCGGGGATCGTCGACGAAGGCATCGCCCTGCTGCTCGCCCGCGACGCGCCGGCGCGCCTCGACGACCTGCTGCGCTACGGCGTTCCCTTCGACCGCGATCTCGAGGGCAAGCTCGAGCTCTCCCGCGAGGCCGCCCACGGCGCGCGGCGCATCGCCCGCGTCAAGGGCGACATGGCCGGCCGCGCGATCATGAACGCGATCACCCACGCCGCGCTCGAGACGCCGTCGATCCGCGTGCTCTCGGGCTTCGCCGCCAACCGGCTCCGGCTCGAGGAGGGCTGCGTGCGCGGCGTCGAGCTGTGGCGCACCGAAGGCTGGGGGATGGGCGCGCCCGTGCCGCTTCCCGCCCGCGCCGTCGTGCTGGCGACCGGCGGCATCGGTCAGCTCTATTCGATCACCACCAACCCCAAGGGCGCCAATGGCGACGGGCTCGCCATGGCCGCGCGCGCCGGAGCGGTGATCGCCGACGCCGAATTCGTGCAATTCCACCCCACCGCCATGGATGTGGGGCGCGACCCGGCGCCGCTCGCCACCGAGGCGCTGCGCGGCGAGGGCGCCAAGCTCGTCAACGGCGCCGGCGCGCGTTTCATGGAGAGCGTCCACCCCGACAAGGAGCTGGCGCCCCGCGACATCGTCGCCCGCGCGGTGTTCGCCGAGGTGATGGGCGGTCGCGGCGCCTTCCTCGATTGCCGCGAGGCGATCGGCGCCCGCGTCGAGACCGACTTCCCGGCCTTCTACGCCAACGCCCGCAAGGCCGGCATCGATCCGGTCAAACAGCCCGTTCCGATCCAGCCGGCCGCCCACTACCACATGGGCGGGGTGCTGACAGACGCCAGCGGCCGGACCACGGTCGAGGGGCTGTGGGCCTGCGGCGAGGTCGCCTCGACCGGCGCCCACGGCGCCAATCGCCTCGCCTCCAACTCGCTGCTCGAGACGGTGGTGTTCGGCGCCCGGGTCGCCGAGGACATCGCCGGCCTCGCCGCCACCCGCTCGCCATCCCATTCGCCCGCCCCGGCCCTGCCGGACAAACCTTCCGGGATGCGTCAGGCCGCCTGGCTCAAATCCGTCTCCTCGCTCCGCCGGATCATGAGCGAACGGGTCGGCGTGGTGCGCGACGGCGAAGGGCTCGAGCGCGCGCTCGCCGAGCTCGCGGTCATCGAGCATGGCGGCGGGCCGCCCGCGCTCGCCAACATGGCGCTTGCCGCCTCCCTGGTTGCGGTCGCGGCGCTGGCGCGCGAGGAGAGCCGAGGCGCCCATTTCCGCAGCGATTTTCCCGAGCCCCGCGAGGCCTACGCCCACCGCAGCTTCCTCACCGCCGCCGACTTCGAGGCGATCCGCGCCCGCGTCCTCGAACGGGCTTCCCGGGACGAGCCCGCGCCGCTGCAGGCCATCGGCTCATGACCGGAAAGCCCGACGCGGGCCGCCTGCCCCAATTCCTCGTCTACCGCGCGGTGGCGGCCGCGCTCGAGGAGGATCTGGGGCCCGCCGGCGACCTGACGACGCTCGCCACCGTCGACGCGGACGCCCCCGCCAAGGCGCGGATCGTGGCGCGCAAGGCGGGCACCATCGCGGGAATGCAATTCGCCGAGGCCGCCTTCAAGACCTTCGACCACGACGCAAGCCTGGAAGCGAGCGTGTCGGACGGCGAGGCCGCAGCGGCGGGAGCGACGGTGGCGAGCGTCGAGGGCAAGGCCCGCGCGCTGCTGACGGGCGAGCGGGTGGCGCTCAACTATCTCTGCCATCTAAGCGGCATCGCGACGCTGACCCACGCCTTCTCTTCGGCGATCGCCGGCGCCGGCGCGCAGGTCTGCTGCACCCGCAAGACGACGCCCGGCTTGCGCGCCTTCGAGAAATACGCCGTGCGCATGGGCGGCGGCGCCAACCACCGCTTCACCCTGTCGCAGGCGATCCTGATCAAGGACAACCACATCGCCGCGGCCGGCGGCATCGACAAGGCGGTCGCCCGCGCCCGGGCCCAGGCCGGCCACATGGTCAAGGTGGAGGTGGAGGTGGAGACGCTCGATCAGCTCGACCGCGCCCTCGAGCACGGGGTCGACGCGGTCCTGCTCGACAACATGGACGTGAAGACGCTCGCCCAAGCGGTCAAGCGCGCCAAGGGTCAGGTTGTGCTGGAGGCCTCAGGCGGGGTGACTTTGGAGAACGTGCTCTCGATTGCCGAGACCGGCGTCGATCTGATCTCGGTCGGCGCCCTTACCCATTCCGCGCCAGCGCTAGATCTGGGGCTGGATTGGTCGTAGCGGCCTCGCGCACAGGCGGCTCGGGCATCCGGTAGAAGATGTGCTGGCCGATCCGCTTGATTCGGTTCATATCGCTCCGCCAGCGCGGCTTCACATAGGTCGCGTGATAATGGGTCGCGTAGCCGATGTCGCCGAGCCAGACCTTGCCCTCGGTGACCCGCGTGGCCACCGTGTTGGAGACCGCCCACAATTCCTTGTCCCGCGGCACGTCGGCCTGGCCGTCGCAAGCGAAGGAGAACTGGCAGCCCTTGCGCTGCCACTGGCCCTGGAAGACGACGCCGCAAATGGTGTCGGGATAATAGGGCGAACGCACCCGGTTCATAACCACCTGGGCGACGGCGAGCTGACCGCGCATCGGCTCGCCGCGCGCCTCGAAATAGATCGCTGTGGCGAGGCAGCGCCGCTGACGCGCCTGGTATTCGTCCTCGCTTTCGCCCTGGAAGATGAGGCCGCGTGAAATCCGCGCCGGCGCGCCGGCCTCGAGATTGTGCCCGCCAGCGCCGGCCAAGGCGCCGCGGGTGAAGCTGTAGGCGGTCGAGCCCGCGAGCGAGGCCAGAAGCAGCGGCGCGCTCGACTGGGACTGGTCCTGAGGGACGAGGCCGAGCTGGGCGGGCGGAGCGGCGCGCTTGAGCGATGCCGTCTTGCGGCGCCGGTTCACCTCAAGCTCTGGCTCGTCGATGGAGCCGGTGATCTCGACGTCGAGCGGCGCCAGCGCCGCCATGATCTTGGCCGGCTGCTTGGCGATGCTGCTGGTGCGCGCATAGGCGAGAGCGGTATCCGCACGCGGCCCCTTGCCGTGGCGCTTGAACAGAAGCGCCGCCTCGCGCGGCAGCCGCGTCGGCGCCTCGTCGCCCAGCGAACGATGATAGGCCGAGCCCACGCCGGAGAACATGAGCTCCACGCGCATCAGCGCCGCTGAAGGATCTGCGGTGATGTATCCAAGGCCGAAAAGCGGTAGCGCCGCGAATGCCCCAACAAGGCTCCGCATTCGGCTAAAGGCACGTAGACCCATGCGTCCTGCCGTCCAAACTCACCGAATTTGGAGAAAAGTCGGAATGAAGACTTGACCAACTTCCCCCAACCCGCGCGGGTCTTATGACCTTTGTTGCGGGCTTATTTCCCCATGGAAGTCGGTCAATTAGGCAGGAGAAGTCTTAAGCGACTGTAAATACCCACCGGTGTGCCCGAATCCCCGTCTGTTGTTAGTTCGACACACTGCAAGGCAATTTTGGACAAATTGTGGTGGCGAAATGACCTTATTTAGCAACCCCTTGGCCGCTTATTGCCGCCCTTGCCGCCCTTGTCCCTGGCGCGCAGCGCCGCCTGGGCCGCGGCGAGGCGGGCGATCGGCACCCGGAAGGGGGAGCACGATACGTAGTCGAGGCCGGCGCGCTCGAAGAAGTCGATCGATTGCGGCTCGCCCCCGTGCTCGCCGCAGATGCCGATCTTGAGGCCCTTGCGCGCCTTGCGCCCCCGCTCGGCGCCGATCGCCACCAACTCGCCCACGCCCTCTTCGTCGAGGCGGGCGAAGGGATCGTCGTCGAGGATTCCCTGGGCCAGATAGGCGTTCATGATGGGACCGGAATCGTCGCGGCTCAGCCCCATGGTGGTCTGGGTGAGGTCGTTGGTGCCGAAGCTGAAGAATTCGGCCGTCTGCGCGATCTCGCCGGCAAGCAGGCAGGCCCGCGGCAGCTCCACCATGGTGCCGACCTGGTAGTCGACCGCTTGGCCGCGTTCGCCTCGCACCGCGTCTGCCACCTGATCGATGCGGGCCTTGACGAAATCGAGCTCCGATTTGGCGAGCACCAGCGGCACCATGATCTCGGGGCGCACCGCCTGCCCGCTCTTGGTCGCCACTTCGCAGGCCGCCTCGAAGATGGCGCGCGCCTGCATGTCGGTGATCTCGGGGTACGAGACCGCCAGCCGGCAGCCGCGGTGGCCCAGCATGGGATTGAATTCCTTGAGCTGGGCGATACGCCGCTTGAGCGCCTCCTCGCCGACCCCGAGCGACTTGGCGGCGGCCGTGACCTCGTCGCCTTCATTGGGCAGGAACTCGTGCAGCGGCGGGTCGAGCAGGCGGATGGTGACCGGACGCCCGCCCATGATCTCGAACAACTCGACGAAGTCGCGGCGCTGCATGGGCAAGATCTTGGCGAGCGCCGAGCGCCTGCCCTCCTCGTCGGCGGCCAGGATCATCTCGCGCACCGCGCTGATGCGCTCGGGCTCGAAGAACATGTGCTCGGTGCGGCAGAGCCCGATGCCCTCGGCGCCGAAATCGCGCGCCTGGCGCACGTCGTGCGGCGTCTCTGCATTGGCCCGGACGCCCATGCGGCGCACCTTGTCCGCCCAGCCCATCAGCGTCGTGAAGTCGCCGCCCAGCACCGGCTGGACCAGAGCCACCGCGCCCTTGAGCACCTCGCCGCTGGTGCCGTCGATGGTGACGACCTCGCCCTTGGCGATCACCACGCCGTCGGCGGCGAGGGTGCCCGCCTCGTGGTCGATCCTTGCCCGCCCCGCGCCCGAAACGCAGGGCCGGCCCATGCCGCGCGCCACCACGGCCGCGTGCGAGGTCATGCCGCCGCGGGTGGTGAGAATCCCCTGGGCCGCGTGCATGCCGTGAATGTCCTCCGGCGAGGTCTCGGTGCGGGCGAGGATCACCTTGCGGCCCTTGGCGGCCAGCGCCTCGGCCTCGTCGGCGTCGAACACGATCTCGCCCGTCGCCGCGCCGGGCGAGGCCGGCAGCCCGGTCACGATCACCTCCCGCTCCGCATCGGGGTCGAGGGTGGGATGCAGTAGCTTGTCGATCTCCCTGGAGTCGATGCGCATCACCGCCTCGTGCTCCCCGATGAGCCCCTCGCCCACCATGTCGATGGCGATCTTGAGCGCGGCCGAAGTGGTCCGCTTGCCGTTCCTGGTCTGCAGCATCCAAAGCTTGCCGTCCTGGATCGTGAACTCGACGTCCTGCATGTCGCGGTAGCGCGCCTCGAGCTTGCCGCAGACGTCCACCAGCTCGCCGAAGAGCTTCGGCATCAACGTCTCCAGCGACGGCGCCGCTTCACCCATCTCGACGCGGGCCCGCTCGCTCAGGCTCTGCGGCGTGCGGATGCCCGCCACCACGTCTTCCCCTTGGGCGTTGACCAGGAACTCGCCGAAGATCGCCTTCTCGCCGGTCGAGGGATTGCGCGTGAAGGCAACGCCCGTGGCGCTGGTCTCGCCCATATTGCCGAACACCATGGCCTGGATATTGACCGCCGTGCCCCAATCGTCGGGGATGTCGTGGAGCCGCCGGTAGGTGACCGCGCGCGCCGTGTTCCAGGACGAGAACACCGCGCTCACCGCGCCCCAGAGCTGGGCGTGGATGTCCTGGGGGAAGGGCTCGCCGAGCTCGTTCTCGACGATCTCCTTGAAATCCTCCACCACCTCGCGCCAGTCCTCGGCGCCGAGCTCGGTGTCGCCGCCCAGCCCGTTCAGGTTCTTGTAGTTATCGAGGGCGTCCTCGAACAGGTGATGGTCGACGCCGAGCACCACGTCGCCATACATCTGGATGAAGCGGCGGTAGGTGTCGAAGGCGAAGCGGCGGTCGCCCGAGCGCTTGGCGAGCCCCTCGCAGGTGAGGTCGTTGAGGCCCAGATTGAGGACCGTGTCCATCATGCCGGGCATCGAGGCCTTGGCGCCCGAGCGCACCGAGACCAACAGGGGGTTGGCCTCGTCGCCGAACAGCGCGCCGGCCGTCTTGCCCACCCGGGCGAGCGCGTCCTCCACCTGCGGGTGCAGGGCTTGGGGAATCGCGTTGCCGTACTCGAAATAGGCCGCGCAGGCCTCGGTGGTGATGGTGAAGCCCGGCGGCACCGGGAGCCCGAGGCTCGCCATCTCGGCGAGATTGGCGCCCTTGCCGCCCAACAGCGCGCGCATCTCGGCCGCGCCTTCGGCATCGCCGCCGCCGAACAGGTAAACCCATTTTGGCGCCGCCGCGGTCTTTTTCGACTTCTTCGCCTTGGCCATTCCCAAGCTCTAACCTTCGATCCTTGAGAAATCCGCAACGGAGAGCGTGGCCGCGCGGATCTGCGCCAACAGCCGCAGGCGGTTCTCGCGCAGCCTGCCGTCCTCGGCGTTGACGGTGACGTGGTCGAAGAAGCTGTCCACCACCGGCCGAAGCGTCGAAAGCGACTCCATGGCGGCCTCGAAGGCTTCGCTCTCAACGTGGTCCCTGCATGCGGTTTCCGCGTTTTGGACCGCGTTCCACAAATTCTTTTCGATGTTGTCGCTCATCAGCTTGGGATCGGGCGCGCCGTCATAGGCGCGCTTGTCCCGCTTCTCCTCGATGCGCAGGATGTTCTGCGCCCGCTTGACGCCGGCGAGCAGATTGGCGCCGTCATCGCTGTCGAGAAAGGAGCCCAGGGCCTCGACCCGCTTGACGATGAGCAGGAGATCGCTCTGGCCGCCCAGCGCGAACACCGCGTCGATCAGATCGTGGCGGGCGCCGCGGTCGCTCAGATAGACCTTGAGGCGGTCGGCGAAGAAGGCAAGCAGCTCGGCATTGACGTCATAGGCTTGGGTCCAATGGCGGGCGACGACGTTCTCGCCGATGTCGCGGTAAAGCTCGGCGGTGCGCGTGAACCAGTGGTCGAGGTCGAGGCGGAGGCCGTTCTCCAGCACGATGCGGATGACGCCCAGCGCGGCGCGGCGCAGCGCATAGGGGTCGCGCGATCCGGT
>CAYVYD010000017.1:14853-18117 GCA_964454415.1 uncultured Hyphomicrobiaceae bacterium
GATCACCCGCTCGTTGCCGGCGACGATCGCCTTGCCGCCGTCCCGGGCGGCGAGATTGGCGACCATGACGAAGCGGTTGGCGAGCCCGCCCGTCTTCGGGTCCTTGAGCGAAAAGCACTTCTGATGGGTCTTCATGGCGGTGGCGAGCACTTCCGCGGGTACGTCGAGAAAGGCCTCGTCGAAGCCCCCCATCAGCGCCACCGGCCATTCGGCGAGCCCCGCGTTCTCGGCGAGCAGGGCCTCGTCCTCGACCAGCTCGAGCTTGGCGGCCTTCGCCGCCTTGCGAGCTCCATCGAGAATGCCGCCGTGCCGCGCCGCGGGATCGAGCACCACGAACGCCTTTTCGAGCTTGGCCCGGTAGTCCTCGAAGCCCTTAACCTCGATCGGGCCGGGCGCCATGAAGCGGTGGCCGAAGGTGACGCTGCCGCTCGCGATCCCGTCGACCCCGAAGGGGACGACCTCGCCGCCGAGCAGGCAGAGGATCGAATGCAGCGGCCGCACCCAGCGCAGGCTCCCTCCGCCCCAGCGCATGGATTTGGGCCACGGAAACTGACGGATCACTCGGGGGATCAGTTCGGCGACGATCTCGCCGGCGGCGCGTCCCGGGCGCTCGACGCGGGCTAGATAGAAATCGCCCTTCTTGGAATCGGCGACGATCTCGGCCTCCCCGATATCGGCGAGCCCGGCACCGCGCAGGAAGCCTTGCACCGCCTTCTCCGGCGCGCCGACGCGGGGGCCGCGGCGCTCCTCGCTGACATCGGCCGAGCGCTCCGACACGCCGTCGAGCACCAGGGTGAGCCGGCGCGGCGTGGCGTAGGCCGCCGACTTACCGCAATCGAGCCCCTCCTCGCGCAGCCCGTCGGTGATGAGGCGCTCGAGGTCGCGGGCCGCGCGCGGCTGCATGGCGGCCGGGATCTCCTCGCAGAACAGCTCGAGCAGTAGCTCAGCCATGGCCGCCCCCGGCGGTCCGCAGCCAGGCGCCGCAGCATGCCTTGGCGAGCTCGCGCACGCGCAGGATGAAGGCCTGGCGCTCGGTCACCGAGATGACGCCGCGGGCGTCCAGCAGATTGAACAGGTGGCTCGCCTTGATGCACTGGTCGTACGCCGGCAGCGCCATCGATTGCCGTCCGTCCTCTTCGCCCGCCTCGAGCAGCGCCTTGCACTCGGCCTCGGCGTCGGCGAAGTGGTGCAGCAGCATGTCGGTGTCGGCGTGCTCGAAATTGAAACGGGAATATTCTTGCTCGGCCTGCAGAAAGACCTCGCCATAGCTGACCTTGGCCTCGCCCTCGCCGCCGTTGAAGTTGAGGTCGAAGACGTTGTCGACCCCCTGGACGTACATGGCGAGCCGCTCGAGCCCGTAGGTGAGTTCGCCCGAGACCGGATCGCAGTCGAAGCCGCCGACCTGCTGGAAATAAGTGAACTGGGAGACCTCCATGCCGTCGCACCAGACCTCCCAGCCGAGCCCCCAGGCGCCCAGCGTCGGGCTCTCCCAATCGTCCTCGACGAAGCGGATGTCGTGGGTGTGCTCGTCGATGCCGATGGCCGCGAGGCTGTCGAGATAGAGCTGCTGGATGTTCTCGGGCGAGGGCTTGAGGATGACCTGAAGCTGGTAGTAGTGCTGCAGCCGGTTGGGGTTCTCGCCATAGCGACCGTCGGTCGGCCGCCGCGAGGGCTGCACGTAGGCCGCCCGCCAAGGCTTGGGCCCCAGCGCGCGGAGCGTCGTCGCCGGGTGGAAGGTGCCGGCACCCACCTCCATGTCGTAGGGCTGCAGGATCACGCAGCCGTGGCCCGCCCAGTAGCGCTGGAGCAGCAAAATCAGGTCCTGAAAGGATCTGTCGGGCCGAAGCGGCGCCGGCGCGAATTTTTCAGCCATGGAGAGAGCCCGGGGTGACGCCTTGCGCGACGAACGCCGATGGAACCTAGTCGGGCCCCCTGCCAGGGTCAAGCAAGGCCGCGGTCCGCGGGATCAACGCCCTCCGCCGCCCCCGCGCGGGCGGTAGATGCCGGTCTCGGGATCGCGTTCGAGCGTCGCCGTGGCCCGTCCGCCGCGCCGCTCGAGCGCGGCCTCGGCCTCGGCGAGCGCCTGCGCCACGCGCCTCGACTCGCGAACATACCAGCGGTAGCCGACCACCAGACCGGCGCCGGCTAGGGTAAGCAGGAGGAGTTGGGGCACAGCTTGCTCCCTCGGGCCGCGGCCGGCCGCCTCAAAGGCCGAAGCGCGACCAAAGCGCCCGGGCCTCGATCGCCGAGATGACGTGCTCGACGATGCCGGGAGCGGAAAGATCGAGGCGGGCGAGATCGGCGACCCGCAGCGAGTCGACGCCCGGCACCCGGCGGCGGAACAGGGTACGCTCGGGGCTCACCAGCCGCAGGCGCACGCGCTTGCCCAATTTCTCGCGCATCTTGGTGCGGATGTCGGAGATGCCGTCGACTAGGCCGAGCTCGACCGCGTGCTTTCCCGACCAGAACTCGCCGGTGAAGAGCTGATCGCCCGCCTCGGCGATGCGCTCGCCGCGCCGTTCCTTGACCAAATCGATGAAGGTCTGGTGGATGTCCTTCTGGATCGCCTTGATGCGCTTGACGTCGTCGGGGTCTTCCGGCTTGAAGGCGTCGAGTGTCATCTTGTGCTTGCCGGCGGTGTGCACGCGCCGCTCGATGCCGAGCTTGTCGATCGCCTTGTCGAAGCCGAAGCCGGAGGAAATGACGCCGATCGAGCCCACGATCGAGCTCGAATCGGCATAGATCTCGTCGCCCGCCAGCGCCAGCAGATAGCCGCCAGAGGCGGCGACGTCCTCGGCGAATACGTAGACGGGGAGCTTCTTTTCGTCGGCCAGCTCGCGGATGCGGCTGTAGATCAGCGTCGATTGAACGGGCGAGCCGCCAGGCGAGTTGATCTGGATGGCCACCGCCTTGGCGCCCCTCATGGAGAAGGCGCGCTGGATCGCTTGGGCAGTGGTGGTGAGCGTGAGGCCGGGACGCAGCGGCGTGACCAGCCCGATGGGGCCGCTGAAGCGCAGCACCGGAACGAGCGGTCCGGGAGGCTTAATATTGCCAGGAAGCCAG
The DNA here is from genome assembly GCA_964454415.1 of uncultured Hyphomicrobiaceae bacterium. Lineage (GTDB taxonomy): Bacteria > Pseudomonadota > Alphaproteobacteria > Rhizobiales > Methyloligellaceae > JAJFHN01. The sequence goes on from CAYVYD010000017.1 coordinate 17,917, forward strand.
TGGGCGATGCGTTCCAGCGTCGCCATCGCCTCCGCCTCTACCGCGGCCTTCTCGGAGTCGGCCGGTTCGGGTGTTCTGTTTTCGCTCGTCACATCGCTCGCCATGGGGAGAAGATAATCCCGCGCGGCGCTAATTCAAGCGCGCGCGGAGATGGTGAAGACCCCGTGGCCGCCTCAGCGGGCGAGCGGCAGGGCCCGGCCC
>CAYVYD010000018.1:0-17901 GCA_964454415.1 uncultured Hyphomicrobiaceae bacterium
GTGACGCCGATGGGCTGGCAGAACTATTTCGGCTTCGTCTGCACGCCGCGCCACGGCACCTATGGCAACATCGAGCGCGACCGCGTCTTCACCGTCACCTACCCCAAGCCCACCCAATGGCTCGAGGCGAGCCTGGCGGCGGCGCCGCGCTGCGACGATGGCGGCAAGCCCTCGCTCCAGGGCGTCGAGACCTTCCCGGCGCGCACGGTCGAGGGCGCGCTCGTCGCCGACGGCTACCTCTTCCTCGAATGCGAGCTCGACCGCTTCGTCGACGGTTTCGGCGTCAACAGCCTGATCGTCGGCAAAATCGTTGACGCCGCGGTGGACCAGGCCTATTTGCGGGCCTCGGAGCGGGACGACCAGGATTTGCTCTATCACGCGCCGCTATTGAGCTATCTCCATCCCGGCCGGTTCGCGGTGATCAAGGAGACCAACGCGTTTCCGTTCCCCGCGGGCATGAAGAAATGAGCGCGGTCGCCGCCGCTAAGGAACGCCCCGGGGGGGCCGAGATCCTCGCCCATCTCAAGGCCCGGCGGGCCGACATGATCGCCTTCCTCGAGGCGCTGACGCTGGCCGAATCGCCCTCCGACAGGCCCGAGACCCAGGCCCGGCCGCGGGCGCTGATCGCCGAGGCGCTGGAGTCGGAAGGCTACCGCACCACCCGCGTGCCGGGCCGCGGCAGCGGCGGCGCGCTCTACGCGCGGCCCGTCGCGCGCCCGCGCGGGTCGCCTGCGCAGATGCTGCTCGGCCATTACGACACGGTCTGGCCGGTGGGGACGCTGGCCGAGACCCCCTTCTCCGTCGAGGGCGAGGTGGTGCGGGGCCCCGGCGTCTTCGACATGAAGGGCGGCATCGCCCAGATCGTGTTCGCGCTCGGCGCGCTCCGCGCCTTCGCGCTCGAGCCCGAGGTGACGCCGGTGGTGTTCGCCAATTCGGACGAGGAGATCGGCAGCCGCGAATCGAGGCGTTACATCGCCCGCCTCGCCAGGGCGGTCGACCGGGTATTCGTGCTGGAGCCCTCGCTGGGGCCGGAGGGCAAGCTCAAGACGGCGCGCAAGGGGGTGGGGCGCTTCCAGGTCACGGTCAAGGGCGTCGCCGCCCATGCGGGGCTCGACCCGGAAGCGGGCGCCAGCGCGATTCTGGAGCTCTCCCACGTGATCCAGCAGCTCTTCAAGCTGAACGACCCGGAGCGCGGCGTCACCGTCAATGTGGGGACCATCGAGGGCGGCTTGCGGCCCAACGTGATCGCGCCCGAAAGCAGCGCGGTGATCGACGTCCGCGTCAAGACGCAAGCGGATGCAACGCGCATCGAGGAGGCGATCCACGGCCTCGAAGCCACCACCCCCGGGACCTCGCTGGCGATCACCGGCTCGATCGGCCGTCCCGCGCTCGAGCCCACGCCCCGCAACCGCGCCCTGTGGCACCTGGCCGAGGGGCTCGCGGGCGAGTTCGGCATTCCGCTTTCCGAGGGGCTCGCCGGCGGCGGCTCCGACGGCAACACCACGAGCCTCTACACCGCGACGCTCGACGGCCTCGGTCCCGTGGGCGACGGGGCGCATGCCCGGCACGAATTTCTCTATCTCGACAAGACCATGGAGCGCACCGCGCTCTTGGTGCTGCTGTTGCTCGCCCCGCCGCTCGAGGCGGGCGCGGGGCTGGAAAATTAACGGGGAAGCGAGCGATGCGGCCGATCTTGAGCACGGTGACGCGGATTTCGGATCTCGCGGAGAAACCTTTCGAGGTCGCGGCGCTGCCGCGCGGGGAATGGGCGACGGGGGACTACGTGGTCGGCGAGGTGAGCGGGTCGTTGAGCGCCGCCCACGAGGTGGAGCTCCCCACCGGGCGCATGGCGCGCAGCATCGAGGGCGATCTGGTGGTGGGCGCGCTCGGCAAGCGCATGGCGACGCTAGAGGGCGTCGGCGACTGGGAGGCGACCGGCGCGGACGGGACCTTTCAGGCGCTCACCTCCGCGGGCCTGTTCGGCAAGCTCGTCTCGGCGTCACCCTTGGGTCCCGCCTATACCGACCTCTCTTACAAGGGCCACGTGGTGCGGGCGGGCAAGAAGGTCGCGATGGGCGATTTCGTGACGCCCTTGGAGCCCAGGCCCTTCGAGGTTCCCGTGGTACTGCTGATCGGCACCTCCATGTCGGCGGGCAAGACGAGCTCCGGGCGGACCATCATCCACGAGCTCACCCGCGCCGGCCTCAAGGTCGCCGCCGCCAAGCTCACCGGGGCCGCGCGCTACCGCGACACCTTGAGCTTCGGCGACGCGGGCGCGGCGCCGCTGTTCGACTTCGTCGATATCGGCCTCCCCTCCACCGTCTGCCCCGAGGCCGAGTTCCGCGAGAAGCTCCCCTGGCTGCTGACGCGCATCGCCGATGCCAAGCCCGACGTGCTGGTCGCCGAGGCCGGCGCCTCGCCGCTCGAGCCCTATAACGGCGCGGTGGCCGTCGAGATGCTGGAGGGGGCGATCGCCATGACGGTGCTGAGCGCGTCCGATCCCTATGCGGTGCTCGGCGTCCAGCACGCCTTCGGCCGCCAGCCCGACCTCGTCTGCGGCCCCGCCGCCAACACCCAGGCAGGCGTCGAGCTGGTGGCCAAGCTCTGCGGCGTGCCGGCGCTCAATTTGCTGCGCCGCGCCAGCCTCCCGGCGCTGCGCGGCATCCTCGCCGACCGGCTCGAATTCTTCGCCAGGGCCGCGCGGTCCTAGGGTTCGGCCCCGGGCTAGAGGCTCGCGTCGGGCGGCGTCGGGGCGCCGAGCGGATCGCGGCCGAAGCGGTTGGGACCGCGCGTTCCCCTGAAGAAAAAGAACTCGATGAAGAACCAAAGCGCGATACTGAGGAGGACGAGCAGGAGAGCGAGCGACAGGTATGCCAGCAGATTGGCCCAGTCTTCTGATCCGCGTGCCTGAAACGCCTCCGCCGCGTCGAGAATGCGATCGGTCAGCCTATTCAGGGTGAGGGGCGCACCATAGAAGAAGACGAGCCACCAGGCCGACCAGTTGCGGTCGTGCAGGCGCTTGGCTTGGAGCGCGAGCAGGGCGAAAAAGGATGCGAGAAAAAGCGCGCTCGAGACGGCGTTGGTCCACCAGGGAACGGCCTCGGGAAACAGGAAGCCGTATTCGGTGGCGTTCCGCGATTGGATGAGCTCATCCACCGGCAACCCCGAGGCGAATTGATTGACGACGACAAGAACTGTGGATGCCAGGAAGAGGCCAATTGTTCCGAGCCACATCTCCAGGCGACGGGCGCGGCCCTTAAAACTTATAAACAGGCGAATCAAATACATGCCCTACAACCTCGCATCGGCGACCTTGGCGCCCAGCGGATCGGGGCCGAAACGGTTGGGGCCTTGCGTCCCCTTGAAGAAACCGAGCTCGACGAAGAACCAGAGCCAGACGACGATTGCCACCATATCCGCCGCCGTTCCCGACGCGGTCATGCCTCTGCCGGCGTCAGGCATGCCTGCATCGGGGAACAGTCTCGGCAGGCTGAGTGCGGCAAAGTAGAACAGCACCCACCAGGCCGACTTGTTACGGTCATGCAGCCGCTTGGCCATGATGGTGATCTGGACGTAGAGGAACAGAATCAGACCCAGAAAGGTGAGCGCGATGATCGTGACCAAAATCGCCAGATGGCCGGTCTCGACGGTGGCGGGATCGCCGTCCACCAGTGAAGCGTAATTGCCGGCGGCGGCCAGGATCAGCAATCCAAACCCGATGACATAGGCGCCGATGGTCACGATCCAGTAGGGCGCGCGGTTGATGCGCTTCTTCAAGCCGAGCAACAGGTTCCGCACCGGCATCGGCGATCTCAGCAAGGCCTGCAGCGGACTGTGTTGAGCGGTGAGCGGGTCGGGTCCGAAACGATTGGGACCCGGCGTTCCCTTGATCAGGCATAGATCGCCGAGAAAGATCGCCCAGACGAGTGCCGAAGCGGCCCGGAAAAACAGGCCGATGGGCGACAGGCTCTGATCGGCGTCCAGGGTCAGCTCGTTATAGGAGGCGATATACCAGGCGGACAGCACCCCCGGCAGCAACAGCAGCCACAGAGGATTTCGGTCCCTATCCTGCTGCCTTTTTATGGTCAGCAATGCAAAGGCGGCGAGCGACAGCATTGCGACGAAAAATACAAAGACGGCAACCGCCACCCAGACGAGCAAGTAGGCTTTCGGTTTCGGATCGGGAACAATATCATAGTACATCCCCAATATTCTGACGAACGCAGGCAGCGTGGCCGTTCCGACGAGGCTGAAGAGCGCGCCGAAAATAAATGCTTGGCGATCGACCCTGCCTTTCGTGCTGAATAGTTCAGCAATGAGATTCATCATAGCGCCAGCCCCCCTTCGTCAAATCTCGACGTAGCCGACGTCTATCCTAGTCCGTTTCCGTTTTGTTCCGCAACAGCGGAATCCGCACATATCCCTCTTGAACATGTAGACTAGCATCCCCATATTGGGGTCATGGCACAGAAATCAATGACTCTTTCCGATCTCCGCAAGATGTTCCCAGATGACGATGCGTGTCTGGAGCACATGATGCGCGTGCGCTACGGGGATCGCCACACATGCGCGAAGTGCGGCAAGGATGCCCACTATTACCGCGTCCGCAATCGCCGCTCCTATGAGTGCGAACATTGCGGCAATCAGGTCTATCCGACCGCCGGGACGCCCTTCGAAAAGACGCGGACGCCGCTGGTCGATTGGTTCCACGTTATGTTCATGTTCTCCACGTCCCGCAATGGCGTGGCGGCGAAGGAAATCCAGCGCGCACTCGGCGTCACCTATAAGACCGCGTGGCGCATGGGCCATCAAATCCGCGACTTCATGGCCTATCTGGATGGCGACGCGCCCTTGGGCGGTCCAGGCGGCGGCCCGGTCGAAATCGACAAGGCGTTCATCGGCGGCAAGGACAAGACGGGCGAAGACGACAAGGCCGTGGTGCTCGGCATGAAGGAACGCGGCGGCGAAGTCATCACGCGCGTAGTCAAGAGCCGCCGGTCGTTCGACGTGATCCCGCACGTCGCGGCCCATGTGCGCCCCGGATCGCGCGTCTACACGGACGAGGCCCACGCCTGGAATGAGCTGCGCTGGAGCGGCGACTACACCCACCGCGCCGTCGTGCACAGCCGCAAGGAATGGGTGCGCGGCGACGTGAGCGTGAACGCCCTTGAAGGCTACTGGGCCAACGTCAAGCGGATGATCAAGGGCACGCATATTTGGGTCTCTAAGCGTCATCTCCAGAAGTACCTTTGCGAGGCCGAGTACCGCCATAATCTGCGGAACGTGCCTTACGCGATGTTCGAGCTTTTGATTTCCGCTTTTCCGGCGGGCGCGGAGGCTGCGTCAGCATCGCCTCAAGAAGGCAATTAAATCGTTCTTTGGTTGTGGCCACGATTATGAAGCTTTCTTTAGTTGTTCATAATCAATTGAAAGCACATTTCTTAGTATTGCAACCTCTCCTCCGGCGTCTTCAGGGGGATAAGCAGCTGCGCTGAACTCTAAGATACTTTCCATTTTGTGGGTTAATTCACCCCTTTCCCTGCCATATCTGACGATTACAGACATTCTGCCGTTTTCGAACGTAGATTTAGTTGTAATGGCAGAAAGTCCGACATTTGCAACATCGCGCGGAGCAATCAGGCCCCGAAGTTTATTGGTATCGTCATATTCAGATGATTCTTGATTTATTCGATAAGTAGCCTTGTCAATTTCAAAGAATATTTCAAATTGCGCGGTATTGGCCAATGAAAAAGCTAATCTGTATGTGCAATTTCCGTCTTCATCTACGGGCTATCTCGCAGCCCCAACATTAGATACATACAACTTATGTTCCATTCTATTTGCCGCAGCAAATTCACTAAGGCGCGCATAAGCAACCACACCAAAACAAAGGATACCCATGGTAATGAACACAGCCCATGGCACGCCCTGAGTAACTATGGCCCAGGTGCCGGTGATTCCAGCCACGGTTAGCAAGCCCGTAAACCATTTGCTGATTGTCTCGATATCGCCGGGCAACCCGATGATGCCAATGTATCGACCAAGCGTTTTGAGCATTTCTTGATGCCCTCCGATAATAACGAAGGGGGTAGGGTATCATACCCAACAATACATGCCCAGACGGGATATGTGCGAGCGGAATTCCGGAAGATTCGGATTTTCTTGAAAGACAGGCAAAGGGAGCGGCGGGTGCCGAGAAAGCCTAATCCCGCGGCAGCTCGTTGATCGGGGTCTTGGCGCAGGTCCTCAGGCTACGCGCCCAAGCTTCGTAACGTCGACTTCGCGCTCGGCATGCCATAGATCGTAATTGCTTTGCAGGTTGAGCCAGAAGGCAGGCGAGTTGTCGAATACCGTGCCGAGCCGCACTGCCATTTCGGCGGTTACGCTCCGCTTCTCATTGACGATGTCGGAGAGCGACTGCCGCGAGATGGCCAGCATTCGGGCGAGATCGGACTGATTTATTCTCTGCTCCTTGAGCGCGGGCAGGATCGTCTCCCGCAACAGTTCGCCGGGGTGCATCGCTTCGAAAGCCGGTCCTTTCTCTCGCCCGTACTCAGCCATGATAGTCCTCCAAGTTTACTCCTGCCGCATCCTCATCTTCCCACTCGAATGTAATCCGCCAATTGGCACGTACCGTCACCGCGTACTGACCCTTCCGGTCGCCTTTCAAGGAATGAAAGTGCAAACCAGGGAGATCCAGGTCGAATGGAGACGTTGCAGCCTCCAATGCCGATAAATTTGCCCTAATCCGCCCTATGTCACGGGCATCCAACTTGCTTGCGTCGTTGCGTTCGAAATAGCGCTTTAGGGCTTTGCTTTTGAAATTTCGGATCACGGCTTGGTTGTAATGTAAGAGATGACAATATCAAATTATACATTACAAATGTTCAATGCGGAATCGATTCCACCCGACCGCATCGCCGCGGCGTCAAATCACCAAATTTGGCCCGTTCCCAATCAAAGCACGAAGTGCGCCGCGCTAGCTTCTAATCCCGCAACAGCTCGTTGATCGAGGTCTTGGCGCGGGTCTTCTCGTCCACGGTCTTGACGATCACGGCGCAGTAGAGCGCCGGCCCGGGCGCGCCGTCGGGGAGCGGCTTGCCGGGAAGCGAGCCAGAGACCACCACCGAATAAGGCGGCACCCGCCCCAGATGGATCTCGCCGGTGGCGCGGTCGACGATCTTGGTGGACTGCCCCAGATAGACCCCCATGGAGAGCACCGAGCCTTCGCCGACCAGCACGCCCTCGGCGACCTCGGCGCGGGCGCCGATGAAGCAGTTGTCCTCGATGATCACGGGGTCGGCCTGCAAGGGCTCGAGCACGCCGCCGATGCCCGCGCCGCCGGAGAGGTGCACGTTCTCGCCGATCTGGGCGCAGGAGCCGACGGTGGCCCAGGTGTCGACCATGGTGCCGCTCCCCACATGGGCGCCGAGATTGACGAAGCTCGGCATCAGCACGCAGCCCGGCGCGATATAGGCCGAGCGGCGGACGATCGCGCCCGGCACCGCGCGGAAGCCGGCGGCGCCGAAGTCGCGCGCGCCCCAATGGGCGAATTTCGAGGGCACCTTGTCCCACCAGGTGGCATCGCCTGGCCCGCCCTCTATCAGCCCCATGTCGTTGAGGCGGAAGGAGAGCAGCACCGCCTTCTTGAGCCACTGGTTGACGCGCCAGCCCGCCGCGCCCTTCTCGGCGACCCGGACCTGGCCGGTGTCCAGCAGCTCGAGCGCCGTCTCCACCGCGTCGCGCGCCTCGCCCCTGGTCGCGGGCGAGATCTCCTCTCGGGCCTCGAAGGCCTCGTCGATCATGGCTTTCAGCGCGTCGTGGCTCATGGCGGTCTCGCGGGCTTCGCTTCGGAGCGCCCTTTTTGGGCGGGCTGCCGTGGCCCTGTCAATCGGTGCCTTCGGCCTGGGGTGCGGCGCGCGCTTGGGCGACCGCGCTCAGGAACGCCGTCAGGTCGTCGGTCATGTGGTGGATATGGTCGGGGAGCCGCCGCCAATGCTCGATCTCGCGCTGGGCCGGGTGATCGAAATAGCGCGACCTCACCAGCACCGTCGCCATGCCGAGCCGGTGCGGCGCCTCCAGGTTGTGCGGCAGGTCCTCGAACATGGCGGCGCGGGCCGGGCTGACGCCATGGGCCTTGAGGAAACGATCGTAAGCCTCTTCCCGGGGCTTCGGCACGTAGCCGGCGCTTGCGATGTCGAAGACGCCCGCAAAACGGTCGAGCACGCCGAGCCTGGCGGCCACCTTCTCCGCATAGGCCGCGGTGCCGTTGGTGAAGATCAACTTCTCGCCGGGAAGCCTATCGAGCGCGCGGCCGAGCTCGGGGGCCTGGTGCAGCACCGAGAAATCGATGTCGTGAACGTAATCGAGGAATTGCGAAGGCTCGAGCCCGTGCCGGCTCATCAGCCCGGAAAGCGTGGTGCCGTAATCGCGGTAATAGCCCTTCTGCAGGCGCCGTGCCTCCTCGTGGGGGATCTCCAGAAACTCGGCGATGAACTCGCCCATGCGCCGGTCGACCTGGGCGAACAGGTTGCACTCGGCGGGATAAAGCGTGTTGTCGAGGTCGAAGATCCAGCAAGCGGTGTCGCGAAAGGCGCGCATGGCCGGGCGCTCAGCCGCCCCCGCCGGGCTTGGGCGCGCCCGAGGGCAGGCCGATCAGGGTGCCGGCGCCGTGCTTGGTGAAGAGCTCCAGCAGCACCGCGTGCGGCACCTTGCCGTTGATGATGACGACGCCCTCGACGCCCGCCTCCACCGCCTCGATGCAGGTCTCGACCTTGGGGATCATGCCGCCGGAGACGACGCCGTTGGCGATCAGCGCCAGCGCCTCGGTGCCCGCCATCTGCTCGATCAGATCGCCTTGGCCGTCGAGCACGCCGTCGACGTCGGTCAGCATCAGCAGCCGCTTGGCCTTCAGCGCGCCGGCGAGCGCGCCGGCGAAGGTGTCGGCGTTGATGTTGAGCGTCTCGCCCTCGGCGCTCCGCCCGATCGGCGCCACCACGGGGATCAGGTCGCTCTTCTGGATCACGTCGATGATGTGGGTGTTGACGGTGGCGGGCTCGCCCACATAGCCCAGGTCGATCACCTTCTCGACGTTGGAGACGGGGTCGGTCACCCGGCGCTCGGTCTTGCGGGCGATCATCAGATTGGCGTCCTTGCCGGAGATGCCGACCGCCTGGCCGCCCTGGGCGTTGATGGCGCCGACGATTCCCTTGTTGATGGCGCCGGAGAGCACCATCTCGACCACGTCGAGGGTCTCCTTGTCGGTCACCCGAAGCCCCCCCTCGAAGCGGCTCTTGATGTTGAGCTCGTCCAGCAGCCGGCCGATCTGCGGCCCGCCGCCATGTACCACCACCGGGTTCACGCCCGCCTGCTTCAGCAGCACGATGTCCTTGGCGAAGGTTTCGGCCAGCTCGGGATCGCCCATGGCGTGGCCGCCATATTTCACCACCACGGTGGCGTTGTCGTAGCGCTGCATAAAGGGCAGCGCCTGGGCCAGGATCTTGGCCTGGGTTTGGGCGGCGCCCGTCGCCTGGGTCTGGGCGGCGCTCTTCGCCTGGTTCGCTTTGTCGGCCCGCTTGGCCATGGGGTCTTGTCCCGGTTGCGGTGGGTGAGCGGGTTATAGCGCGTGGGCCAAGGCTGACAACGTCAATCGGCCAGTAGGGTCGCGATCGCGCTCTTGAGCTCGGCGAGGCCGGAGCCTTTCCTGGCCGAGGTGGCGATGATCTCGGGGTGCGCCGCCGGGTGCTTGGCGAGCGCGGCCTGTGTCGCGGCGATCACCTCCTCGAGCGCCTTTTCGCCGACCTTGTCGGCCTTGGTCAGCACCGCCTGATAGGAGACGGCGCATTGGTCCATTAGCGCCAGGATCGCGTCGTCGGTCGCCTTGAGGCCGTGGCGGGCGTCGATCAGAAGGAACACGCGGGCGAGCGCCGCACGGCCCTTGAGATAGTCCTCGATCAGCCTGGTCCAGTCGCGCACCTGGGCCTTGGGCGCCTTGGCGTAGCCGTAGCCCGGCAGGTCGACCAGATAGACCTCGTCGCCGAGCGTGAAGAAGTTGATCTCGCGGGTGCGGCCGGGCGTATTGGAGGTGCGCGCCAGCGCGCGGCGCCCGGCGAGCGCGTTCAGCAGCGACGACTTGCCGACGTTGGAGCGCCCGGCGAAGGCGACCTCGAGGGCGCGCGGCGCGGGCAATGCGTCTGCCGCGACCACGCCCTTGAGGAAGCCGCAGGGCAGGCGGAACAGCGCCTCGCCCGCCGCCTGGCCGGAGGCGGGCGCGGTCACCGGGCCCGCGCGGGGAGACGCCGCCAAGGGGCGGTCCTCACGTTTCGGGGCGTTCGCCCGCCCGCTTCGACTTGAGGCCCAGATTTTCCCACAGCGCGATTTCGACGCCCTGGCGCGACATGATGTAGGACTGCTGGAGCACCGAGAGCAGGTTGTTCCAGGTCCAGTAGATCACCAGACCCGCCGGGAACTGGGCGAGGAGAAAGGTGAAGAAGACCGGCATCCAGGTAAACAGCTTCGCCTGGGTCGGGTCGGTTGGCGTCGGGTTGAGCCGCATCTGAACGAACATGATGAGCCCCATGACCAGCGGCCAGGCGCCGACTTCCAGGAAGCTCATATAGGACGGTATGATCACGGATGGATCGAAGGGCAGCAGCCCGAACAAGTTCCAGATCGAGGTGGGGTCGGGGGCCGAGAGGTCCTTGATCCAGCCGAAGAACGGCGCCTGGCGCATCTCGATGGTGGTGAACAGCACCTTGTAGAGGGCGAAGAACACCGGGATCTGGATGAACACCGGCCAGCAGCCGGCGGCCGGGTTCAGCTTCTCCTTCTTGTACATCTCGGAGATGGCCTGCTGTTGGCGCATCATGTCGCCCTCGAAGCGCTTCTTGATGCGCTCCATCTCGGGCTGCATCTTCTTCATCCGGCTCATCGAGACGTAGGACTTGTTGGCCAGCGGGAACAGGATCAGCTTGATCAGGATGGTGACGATCAGGATCGCCAGGCCGAAATTGCCGACCAGCTTGTAGCAATAGTCGAGCGCGTAGAACATCGGCTTGGTGAGGAAGTAGAGCCAGCCCCAATCGATCAGCAGCTCGAAGCGGTCGATGTTCAGATTCTCGTCATAGGCGTCGACCAGGCGGACCTCCTTGGCGCCGGCGAAGACGCGGCTTTCGACGTCCGCCTTGGCGCCCGCGGCGACCGTCACGGCGTTCTGCAGATAGTCGGCCTGATAGCGCTCGTCGCCAAACGTGGTGATGATCGAATATTTCGCCGTGTAGGTCGCCTTCTGGTCGGGGATCACCACGCCCGCCCAATATTCGTCGGTGAAGCCGAGCCAGCCGCCCTCGACGTTCTTGAACTCGGTGTTCTCGTCCTCGTCGTCCTTGGCGTCGCGGATCAGGTGGTCGCTGTCGTACTCGACCTCCTTGAGGCCGTTCTCGCCCAGCACGCCCGTATAGCCTCGGTGCAGGATCAGATAGCTGGTTCCCGTGGGCGTGTCGTGGCGCGAGACCAGCGCGTAGGGATAGAGCGTCACCGGCGCGCCCGTCTGGTTCTCGACCTCCTGGCGCACGGTGAACATGTAGTTCTCGTCCACCGAGATCACCCGGCGGAAGATCAGCCCCTCGCCGTTGTCCCAGACCAGCGTGACCGGTTGCTCCGGGGTCAAGGTCGACGGCCCTTGCGGGCTCCATTGGGAGTGCAAGTCGGGGAGCTTGAGTCGCGCGCCGGGATCCGCCGACCAGCCATGCTCGGCATAGAAGGCGTGCTCGGCGCTCGACGGCGTGAACAGCACCACATTGCCGCTGTCGGGTTCGATGGCGTTGGTGTATTTGCGCAGCACCAGATCGTCGATGCGCCCACCCTTGAGCGCGATCGAGCCCTTGAGGCTCGGCGTGTCGACGGCGACGCGCGGCGATTGGGCGAGCACCGCGGCGCGGGGCTTGAGCTTTTCGGGCGTGGCCGCGCCCTGGCCGGCAGAGGGCACCTGCGTGGTGGCCTCCGGGCGCGGCGCCGTGCTCGGCGCGGCGGGCTGGCCGGTCTGCTGGGATTGGGCGGCTGGCTGCTCGGCCTTCTTGGCGCGCTCTTCCTTGATGGCTGGATAGCCGTAGAAGATGTTCCACAGCAGCAGCACGGCGAAGGAGAGCACCAGCGCCATCAGAAAATTGCGATTGTGTTGTTGGTCCATCGCGTCGGATCCGTTCAAATGCCGTGGCCGAAGCCGGTGCCCTCTTGCCAGCGACCGTTTTCTAAAGTGTTCCTTACCTAATCGGCGTGCCCAATCAGCGGCTAGCGGGCGCCGCCTGGGAGCGCGGCTCGGCGTGGATGCGCTCCAGCGCGCCGCGCAAGTCCTGCGCCAGTTCGGCGAACCCATGATCTAAGGCGCGATTGCGGGCGATCAAGACGTAATCGTAGCCGGCCCTGGCATGGCCTGGCGCGGTCAGCCTGATCGCCTCGCGCAAGCGCCGCTTCACCCGGTTGCGCCGCACCGCGTTGCCGATCCGCTTGGTCACGGTGCAGCCGAAGCGCGCCTCGCCCTCCGCCGGCGCTTGGTCACGGGCGCGGGCGGTGAGGATGAAGGCGGGGGTGCGCCAGGCGCGGCCACGCTGGGTGCGCACGAAGTCTTGCCGTTTCTTGAGCCACACGATGTCTACGCGATCGCCGCCGCCGGGCTCATCAGGCCGAGAGGCGCTTGCGGCCGCGGGCGCGGCGGCGGGCGAGGACGCGTCGTCCGCCTTTCGTCGCGATGCGGGCTCGGAAACCATGGCGTCTCTTACGGACCAGCCGGCTCGGTTGATAGGTGCGCTTCACGCAAAATCTCCATCATTCGCATCGCGGGCCGCGGCGGTGCTCACCGCCCTTTCGCGGCGCGATCCCGCGCTCTCGGCCAGCTTGCGCCGCTTATAGGTGGAGCCCTTGCCCAAGTCAATTGACGGACGCGGCCGGCGCGGGCGCCGGATCACATTTTCTGACGCCCCATCACAATGGCTTGAGAGCCGGTATCTTTCGCCCGCCATCTCTCTAGGATGCGCACCGGCCCAAGCCGTTGGCGGGGCATCGAGCGAGGAGGTGCGCGTGGAAAGAACCGTTTGCCGAAGCCGCCTGCCGGGGGTGCTGGCGCTGATGCTGGGCGTGGCGCTCGCCGCCATCGCCGCGCCGCCCGCCGGGGCCGAGGAGGCGGTCACCGCGCGTTTCAGGACCTTCGACCGGGCCTCGCGCCTGCGGGTCGACCACGGCCCCTTCGACCGGCTGCTCGCGGACTATGTGGTCGAGCGCTCCGACGGCTCGACGCTGGTCGACTACGCCGGCTTCAAAGGCGAGGGGCGCGCCCGGCTCGCCGCCTACGTTGCCGCGCTTTCCAAGGTCGACACCGATGCGCTCGGGCGGGCGGAGCAATTCGCCTTTTGGGTCAACCTCTACAACGCGGCGACGCTCGCCGTGGTGCTCGACCACTTCCCCGTGGCGAGCATCCGCGACATCGACATCTCGCCCGGCTTCGCAGACGGGCCGTGGGGCAGGAAGGTCGTTTCGGTCGCGGGCGTGGAGCTGTCGCTCGACGATATCGAGCACCGCATCCTGCGGCCGATCTGGCGCGACGCCCGCATCCATTACGCGGTCAATTGCGCCTCGATCGGCTGCCCCAATCTGCGGCGGCGGGCGTTCCGCGGCGCCGGACTCGACGACGCCCTCGATCAGGCGGCGCGGGACTACGTAAACAGTCCCCGCGGGGTCGTTGTGGAGAAGGGCGCGGTGGCCGCCTCGGCGCTCTACCGCTGGTACGCGCGCGACTTCGGCGCGAGCGCCAAGGCGGTGCTCGACCACATCCGCCGCTACGCCGGCCCGGCGCTGCGGGCCCGTCTCGAGGGCAAGAGCTATGTGAGCGGCTACGCCTATGACTGGCGGCTCAACGGCGTCGAGGCGGAACGCGCGGAATAGGCGTATCATCGCCCCGGGCCGCGACTTGGCGAAGGGCGTGCGGATCGGTCTGATCGGGAGGAGCCGCTTCCATGCGGAGCAGGCAAGGGCGCGATACGGAATCTCGGCACGGCGCGAAGCGCGGCGAGGCGGCCACGAAGGGCTGGCCGCGCCGGCTGCTCCCGCTCGTCCTGCTGGCCGCCGCCGCCGCGCTGGTCGTCTCCCAGGGCTGGCACAGCTATCTGACGCTGGAACACCTCGCCGCCAACCGCGAGACCTTGCGCGGGCTGATCGGGGCCAACCTGCCACTCGTCCTCGTCGCCTACATCGCCCTCTACATCGTCGTCGTGGCGTTGTCGCTGCCCGGCGGCTCGCTGTTGACGGTGTCGAGCGGATTCCTGTTCGGCTGGATGGTGGGCGGCCTCGCATCGGTGCTGGGGGCGACCATCGGCGCGGTGATCATTTTTCTGATCGCCCGCACGTCGCTGGGCGAACCCTTGGCGGCGCGCGCCGGCCCCAGGCTCGCCAAGCTGCGCCAGGGCTTCCAGAAGGACGCGCTCAACTATCTGCTGTTCCTGCGGCTGGTGCCTCTGTTTCCGTTCTGGCTCGTCAATCTGGCGCCGGCATTGCTCGGCGTGCCACTCTCGACCTATATCATCGGCACAGCGTTCGGCATCGTGCCGGGCACCTTCGCCTTCGCCTATGCCGGCGTCGGGCTCGACAGCGTGATCGAGGCCCAGCGCCGCGTCTACGAGGAGTGCCTGGTGGAGGCGGGGTCGGAGGGGGCGGCGACCTGCCGTTTCTCGCTCGATCCGGGCGCGCTGGTGACCAAGGAGCTGCTCATCGCCCTGCTTCTGCTGGGCGCGGTGGCGCTGATCCCGCCCATGCTGAAGCTCGTGCGGGAGCGAAAGCCGCGAGCGTGAAGCGGCGGAGGCCCGCTCCGCGGGCGAGCTAGGAAGGCGAGGCGTCATGGCTACCCGGTTGAAACCCGACATTTGCGTCATCGGCGCCGGCTCGGGCGGGCTCTCGGTGGCGGCGGCGGCGGCGCAATTCGGCGTCGATGTGGTGCTGATCGAGAAGGGGCGGATGGGGGGCGATTGCCTTAATTACGGCTGCGTCCCCTCCAAGGCGCTGATCGCGGCCGCCGCGCGCGCCCAGGCGATGCGCGCGAGCGGCCCCTTCGGCATCAAGGGGGTTGAGCCCGCGGTCAATCCGGCCGCCGTGCACGATCACGTGATGGGCGTGATCGCGGCGATCGAGCCCAACGATTCAGTCGAGCGCTTCACCGGCCTCGGCGTCAACGTCCTCCAAGGCGAGGCCCGCTTCAAGGACGCCGAGACGATCGAGGTCGGCGAGCACGAGATCAAGGCGCGCCGCTTCGTGGTGGCGACCGGCTCCTCGCCGGCGCTGCCGCCCATCGACGGCCTCGACGCGGTGCCCCATTTCACCAACGAGACGATCTTCGGCAACACCGGGCGCATCGACCACCTGATCGTCATCGGCGGCGGACCGATCGGCATGGAGCTGGCCCAGGCCCACCGGCGCTTGGGGAGCGACGTCACCGTGCTCGAGGCCTTCACGCCGCTCGGCAAGGACGACCCCGAGCTCGCCCGGATGGTCCTCCAGCGGCTGGCCGACGAGGGCGTGCAGATCTATGACGGCATCCGCATCGACAAGCTGGAGGGCGACGGCGAGGGCGTGCGCGCGCGGATCGGCGCCAACGGCCAGAGCCAGACCATCGCGGGCTCGCATCTGCTGGTGGCGGCGGGCCGCGCGCCCAATGTCGGCGGCCTCGGCCTCGACAAGGCCGGCATCGTCTACGACAAGTCGGGCATCAAGGTCTCGAAAGGCCTGAAGACCACCAACCGGCGGGTCTACGCCATCGGCGACGTCGCCGGCGGGCTGCAATTCACCCACATGGCGAACTATCACGCCGGCCTCGTCATCCGCAACGCGCTGTTCCGGCTCCCGGTCAAGGTCGACACTTCCGCCATCCCCTGGGTCACCTACACCGACCCCGAGCTCGCCCAGGTCGGCCTCACCGAGGATCAGGCGCGCGAGCGCTACGGCAAGATCAACATCCTGCGCTGGCCGCTCGCCGAGAACGACCGCGCCCAGGCCGAGCGCGAGACGGAGGGTTCCGTCAAGGTGATCACCACCAAGCGGGGCCGCGTGGTCGGCGCCGGCATCGTCGGGGCCCATGCGGGCGAGCTCATCCAGATCTGGGTGCTGGCGGTGGCCCGGCGGCTCAAGGTCGGCGCCGTGGCGGGCCTGGTGCTGCCCTATCCGACCTTGTCGGAGGTCAACAAACGCGCCGCGATCGCCTATTATCTGCCGAGCCTGAGCAATCCTTGGATCCGCAAGGCGATCGCGCTGCTGCGGAAATTGGGATGAGCCGCGCCACGCGGGCGCGCCTGGGCTGAGCGAAAGCAGCATGAGCCAACCGGCCGGAAGCCAAAACGGGAGAGACGGGGCGGCGCCCCCGCCGGCGCGCGCCGGATTCGGCCTGTCGGCCAAGCTGCTGGTGCTCACCATCGCCTTCGTGATGATCGCCGAGATCCTGGTGTTCGTGCCGTCGGTCTCGAACTTCCGGCGCAACTGGCTGATGGAGCGGCTTTCGGCGGCCGAAATCGCCGCGCTCGCCGCCCAGGCGGTGCCCGAAGGCCGGCTGCCGCAATCGGTGCGGGACGAGCTCTTGACGAGCGCCCAGGTGCGCTCCGTCGCCATCAAGCGGGAGGGCACGCGGCGCCTCATCGTCCAGTCCGACATGCCCGAGACCATCGCCGGGCACTACGATCTGCGCGCCGCCTCGTTCTCCGAGCTGATCGGCGACGCGCTCGCCGTCTACGTGCAGCCCGAGGACCGCTTCATCCGCGTCGTCGGCCGGCCCGACATGACGTCGGCCACCTTCGTGGAGATCGTCATCTCCCAGGCGCCGCTGAAGCGCGCGATGATCCGCTTCGGCCTCAACATTCTGGTGCTCTCGATCGTCATCTCGGTCATCACCGCTGCGCTGGTCTATCTGGCGCTCAACACCATGCTGGTGCGGCCGATGACCCGGATCACCCGCGACATGGTCCGCTTCAGCGAGGATCCGGAGAACCCGACGGGCGTGATCGTCCCTTCGGGGCGCGGCGACGAGATCGGCACGGCCGAGCGCCAGCTCGCCGCCATGCAGCGCCAGATCGCCGACATGCTGAAGCAGAAGAGCCGGCTCGCGGCACTCGGGCTCGCGGTCTCCAAGATCAGCCACGACCTGCGCAACATGCTGGCCAGCGCGCAGCTCATCTCCGACCGGCTCGGCACCATCAAGGACCCGACGGTGGAGCGCTTCGCGCCCAAGCTGATCGCTTCGCTCGACCGCGCCATCCGGCTGTGCGCCGACACCATGAAATACGGCAGCGCCCAGGAGGCGCGGCCCGAGCGCGAGCGCTTCGCGCTGGCGCCGCTGGTAGGCGAGGTCGCCGATTCCCTGGGCCGCGGCGGCGAGCAGGGGGTCGGCTGGGTCGTCGGCGTGGAGGAGGGCCTCGAGGTGGACGCCGACCGCGACCAGCTCTACCGGGTGCTGGTCAATCTCTGCCGCAACGCCGTTCAGGCGCTGGAGGGCGCGGCCGGCGGCGAGCGGGAGATCCGCGTCACCGCCAACCGCGCCGGCGCGGTGGTGGTGATCGAGGTGGCCGACACCGGCCCCGGCGTCGGCGAGGCGGCCAAGGCCCATCTCTACGAGGCCTTCCAGAGCTCCTCGCGCCAGGGCGGCACCGGGCTGGGGCTGGCGATCGCGTCGGAGCTGGTGCGCGCCCATGGCGGCATGATCGAGCTGCTGGAGACGGGCAAGGGCGCCACCTTCCGCGTCTCCCTTCCCGACCGGGTGGTCGAGCTCCAGGCCAAGCGCGAGGCCAAGAAGCGCGCGTCCTAAATTCCGCTCGCGGCTATTCCCCTCGCGTCGCTCGGTGGCTAGTTCATTTCGCTCACGGCTATCCCCCTCGC